>JALWSU010000323.1 GCA_026993485.1 Thiotrichaceae bacterium
GATAATGTTTGGGTATCTTAACTATCCCATTTTCTATTTGAGTCGTAAATTCTATTGCATACATAATATTACCTTCAACTTTTTCGGAATCCAAACTTTAGTTTTGTCATGAGCGAATAGAACCTTTTTAGTTTTTATCATCTAATTTGCCCTGATTAAATAATTGATTAAAATTCACAGTGTCCATCTGATTAACTGCTTCAAATCGAGCAACTTTAGTTTGATAAGCCCCTTATTTTCTTTGAAGAATCTGTTGAACTATATTTATAGTTTCTTGTAGGCTAGAATTTGATACCGTGAACTTAAGAATTTTTATTTAGAAGTAATTCGGCAATATAGGCACCGTATTGGGCTGTTAGTTATTAGGGCTTTTTTTGTCATAAGGATTGGTAAAGTTCTATATATTGTTTTGCAACTTTTTTAGAATCAAATTGTTTGATTATTTTCTCTCTAGTGGCAAAACATAATTGCTTATAACGTTCTTCATTTGCTAAAACCCATTTAATACCATTAGCAAGATCATTGCTATCAAATGGTTTAGCTAGATAGCCATTTTTATTATGTTCTATCATATCACCATTGCCACCAACATCAAAACTAACCACTGGTGTACTACAACTTAGAGATTCCATAATAGCATTAGATAAATTTTCTTGAATACTTGGTACAACCATAACATCACAAGCATTGTACAAAGTAATTAAACTAACATCATCATGTAAATGACCTGTATAATGACTTTTGAATTTGAAATTTGGTTTGTTTTTTGGTTCACTACTGCCAAATACTACTAGCTCTATATCTCGATTGTGTAATTTTTGTAGTGATTCTATAAGTTTTTGATAGCCTTTTCTTGGATCACTGGCTGCACCCATTGCGCCAAATAAAACCAGTTTCTTATTTTCTGGTAAATTCCAGAGTTGCCTTGCTTTTTTTTGATCAAATGGTTTAAATAAATTTGTATCTATGGGGTTAGGTAGATTTATAATTTTTTTATTTTTTAATAAATAACTTTCTTTGGCTGCATTTTCTAACCATTGGCTAAGTCCAATAATAACTAAGTTATTTTTTTTAAGTGATTTCTTTTTCCTGTTTAAAATACGTGATGAAAGGTCATTTTTCTTGTTTGAACCTAATACCTTGCAATGTCCACAATTTTCTTTATATCTTCCACATTCTTCATCATAATGACATCCTCCGGTAAAAGCCCACATATCGTGTAAGCTCCAAACAATAGGCTTTTTTATTTTTGCTAAATCTTCTATTTTTAGCATTCCACCACATATCCAGTGCAAATGAACAATATCTGGATTAATTTCATTAATTTGTTTTACAATATTGCTAAAAGGTAACCAGCTTGGGGAAAACAATGTTTTAGTTTTATTTGGGTAAAATTTGGCAGGAAGTGCATCTAAAGTTGGTTTTATTTTAGCAAATCCTTTAGCGATTTTTGTAGAAGAACCTAATACTGTCCAATCATCACTGACTTTATCTTGAACTAGCATTTGTGAATCAATATTTTCATTTAATAATGCTCTATGAAGTCGATAAGCAGCACGAGCAGCACCGCCTTGGATGTCATAGGTGTTTACTATGAGGATTTTCATTTTTGTTTAAACAATAAACGATAAATAGGTTTTAAGATTCGTTTTGATAATTCTAAAAAAGGAAAAATAATTTTAGAATTTATTTCCATAAGTTTAATAAACTCCCAATTAACAGATACCTTTCGCTTTTTTCTAAATAAAGTTGCATGACTACCTTCTAATTGTCCAATCACTTCTAATCCCATATATTTTGCAAATAGATTAAATGTATATCTTAAATGAAAGGTACAAGGAAGATGACATTTAATTACAGGATAAAAACAATTAGCAATTATTAAATAACCATTATCTTTAACATTTTCAATCATTTCATAAAATAGTTTTAATGGCTCTGGCACATGTTCTAAAACATCCGTGCTAATAATTACATCATATTTCTTATTAAATTTATTAATCAATTTAATATTTTCATACTTAATGATTTTTTCTTTAGCATATTCAGAAGGATGAGGCTCATATATATCTATTAACAACGAAGGTTTCTTATTAGCAATTAATCTAGCTAAAGTTCCAAATCCACCTCCATAATCAAGTACTTGTGATATTTCATTCTGGTTAGCAACCCAATCACTAATACTATTTCTATGTTGCATAGATAAATCATGTTGCTCAATAAACAAACCATTTAATAACCATATAGGGTGATCGTAAAATTGAGCCATTTTCTCCCAATCTAAATGCTTATTATCGCAATCTAACTCATCCCATACCATATCCATCATATACCAAATTCTTTCTAAATCATCAGTAAATAACCCTTCACTTTTACGCAATAGTATGTCAATTTTTTGTCGTTGAGATTGAGGCAAATCAATCATTTTTTGATTTATATTCATTTTTTATAAAAAAACATTTTCTTTAATGCTTGCTGCAAATAGTCAGGTAAATAAGAACTCAATTTCCTTGTAACGTATTTCTTTAAACCACCACTAAATATAGTTTTTTCAGTAAAGTCATCAGCCTCAACATATCTGCTTACAAAAGGCGGATGTTCTAACGGAAAACTCATTGCTTTTGTAGATAAAGCGTGAAAATTAGATTTGGTTTTACAATTGGCAGCATCTTCACCAAAACCGATGTTAGTAATCAAATTGTTATTAGGTAACACAGTCAAACTGTGATTCATATAAGTGGACAGTAACAACTGATAATCCCAATGTGGCCCTTTTTTGCCTTCATACATAGCTTGATAAAATTGATACCAGTATTGACGTTCATGCCAACGACTAAAAATTGCATCCAAACCGCGCATATCGCGAAACTCTGGCCAATGTTGCATATTAAAATCTACTTTATCCCATGTGCGTTTCCAAGTTGCCCATCCCCAAATATGCGTATAACGCGAAAAATAATAACTGTATGGGGTTTTATGTCCGCTCAGTTGAAAATTATTCCCTGAAATTAACGCCACTCTTTCATCATTAGCATAATAATCTAACATTTCTTGACAAAATCTAAAAAATGTCGGATGTGGTACATTATCATCTTCCAAGATAATCGCACGTTCCACATGTTGGAATACCCACGTAATTCCTTCGGAGGTAGCTTTATAACTACCTTTGTTGATGGATGAAAAATTCTTAAACACCTCACAAGGCCAGTCAATATCACTGACAATCGCACGTACTGCTTGGCATTTTTCCTTGTCGCTTGCCACATTGTCACGTGCGCCATCGGCGGTAATAAACAGTTGACGTGGTTGTATTTGTTTAATTTGATCAAAAACTTGTTGAGTAGTTTTTGGCCGATTAAAAACATGTAAAGAAATTGGTACAGGAAATAAGTGTTTACTCATGATGTTTTTTGTGAGTTTTTTCTTTCAGTATTCCAATAAGAAACGCAAGGTATTTTAGATAAATCACAACGGTCAACATAACGTTTACTCACTTCAAGCACTTCCTCTAATAACGTGTCCTCCAAAGTCAGTGGTTTGAGTCCGTGTCCTAAAAAACGGTCATTGGCGACATACAACTCATTTTCATCAGCTTCATTGCGCGGATTAGGAATAAAATCGATTTTTGCATGGGTTAATTTTGCTACTAACTTAGCCAAATCACGCACTCGATGAGTTTCAGTCATTTGATTATATATTTTTACCCGTTCGCCTTTGGCGGGTGGATTATTAAGCGCAATTTCAATACACCGAACCGTGTCTTGAATATGGATAAACGCTCGGGTTTGTCCGCCTGTCCCATGTACCGTCAAGGGATAATTAACTGCCGCTTGCATCAGAAAACGATTAAGTACCGTGCCATAATCACCGTCATAATCAAAGCGATTAATTAACCTTTCATCTTGACGGGTTTCTTTGGTTTGGGTTCCCCATACGATGCCTTGATGCAAATCGGTGATGCGTACTTGGTCGTTTTTATTGTAATAGGCAAACATAAGCTGATCTTGGGTTTTGGTCATATGGTAAATACTCCCAGGGTTGGCAGGGTATAAAATTTCTTGCTCCAGTGTTTGCCCGTCGTCGGTATCCACTTTGACTTTTAAGTAGCCTTCTGGAATTTTCATTCCTGCGGTTCCATAACCATAAACCCCCATTGTACCTAAATGAACAATGTGGACATCCAATCCTGATTCCACTATGGCTGCTAATATATTATTGGTTGCATTGAGGTTATTATCCACGGTATAACGTTTATGCCATGAACTCTTCATTGAATAGGGCGCGGCACGTTGTTCAGCAAAATGAATCATGGCATCAGGTTGAAACTCTTTGATGAGAGTTAATAAACGATGGTAATTTTTAGACACATCAAAATTATAGAAACCAATTTTGTTTCCAGAAACTGCTTCCCATACTTTTAAGCGAGTCCCCATTGGTTGAATCGGGGTTAAACTGTTAACTTCGAGTTCATTATCAATGTTTCGGCGTGAGAGATTATCAACAATTAACACTTTATGCCCTTGTGCGGACAAATGCAAAGCCGTTGGCCACCCACAAAATCCATCACCGCCTAATATGATTATTTTTTTCATAACATTTCATGCTCTTTGATTTTTTATTGATTCATTTTGACGTAAATATAACTGCAATCCAAACGCACATTGTAAACATTCTAGGTCATTAATCAATTGTTTAACTTTAGTAAAAGGGTAAGTGAGGTTTGTTTGCTTATCCAATGCACGCAAACTAGCTTGTAAATACACCACTTTCTGAGAATTAAAGGCACTGTTTACAATATAACATTGCTGCTCCAGCACTTTAATTGGGTATCGACTGAGATATTGAGTTCGCGACAAAGAATCGTTTTAGCATCACTGATAATATTATCACTTTGTTGTCGTTCACCAGCAAAATCTAACGTGTGTTGATTGACCCCAACTCGAAATTGCTGTTTAGGTAAAACCTAGCAATTTTTATAAGTGGTAATAATAATTATGGAATTGGGTTTATTAATCCGCCAGTATTCTAATAATTTACCATTGTCTTGCCATAAATCACAATACAATGTCAGCCATTTTGAATTTAATTGCCAAAGGTTATTCAATTTTTTCATCAAACGCATTGTCCTTGAGGCAAATTATCTAATGCTTGTTTAACTTGCAAAGCAAAATCTAAATTCAACGGTAATTTTTTTGAAGCCATCTATTGTTTTGATATATTCTCTAACTTGTTGTACTTTTTCTTTAGCCGCTTGATTTTTGGGCGCATCGGAGTAGATGAATAGTTGGCTTTCTTTGGCTAAGGTGTTTTTTTGTAATGCCTCTACTGTTTGGCGCGTGTGCTGGTGGCGGTTATAGGTGAATAAGACTATTGGTGCTAAATTTTTCATTTTATTTTTTTATAGCTACTATATTCTGATAGGCAAATATTTCACAATCTATTGGAGTATAAGGCTTTATTTCTAGCATACTGTTTGGGAGCAATCTATAAAAATTATAATTAGGAAGTAAATCAAAATAATCTTTAAAAAAGACTTTGCTTACAACATTCATTTCATTAAATTCAAAATGAATCGCTCCAACTTTTCCTTCTGCAAGAACATCTCTCAAACCTAGCAATACCTCCATTTCATTGCCTTCAGTATCAATTTTTAGTAAATCTATATAATCAATATTATGTTCTTTTACGAAGTCAGATAATTTTATTATTTTTACCTTATGTTCAATTGCTTTGCCATGATGTATATCTTCTATCACTTCCTGATATAAAGAGGCATGAGTTGAACCATCATTATCAGCATAATCATACAAGCTCAATTCTCCGTTTGAATTGCCTACTCCGACATTAAAACAGTGAAAATTATCAGCATTTATATTATTCAATAACCTTTTATAGTTTAATGGATGAGGCTCAAATGCGAAAATATTCACATTAGATGACAAGCTTAAAATCTCTTTTGAGTAGTTGCCAATATTTGCACCAACATCAAATATAATGGCACGTCTATTGCCTTACGCTGCATAAAGCAATGTTTTTCAAAAAGAAAGTTTCACCACTGATTTTATGGGACTCATAATTTAGCACACCAAGCCCCCTTAAAGAGAGGTGATATAGTGCTTTATTAAGCTTATAAAATATTTTTCTTGCGAAGATAAAACGGTAAAATTTTAGTATTTTATTCAACATAATTTTCTCCAAAATTTATGCGGCATAAAAGCCTTTGTTTCCATCCAAAATGTTTTTTTTGTTTTAATATGTAATAAGTTAAAAATATAGCTGGCAGACATTTGTGCCATTAAAGTGGCTAGAGCAGCACCATAAATACCATATTTTTTTATCAAAATGATATTCAAAATAACATTAACTAGAGCTCCCAACAGAGTTCTATAAAATGAAAGAACTTGTAAATTTTCACTCAAAAACCACTTACCACTAGCAACACCTAAGAAAACAAACACCCCTGCCCAAATATGAATACTCAATACATTAGCCGCACCTAAATACGCTTTACCATAAAGCAATTTAATAACCCAAGGTGCCAAAAAAGTAGTAGGTACTGCAATAGCTACAGCCATCCACACCATCAAATCATACAGTCTTTGCAATCGTTGATAATACAGTTCTTCACTTTGCTTTTTAGCATTAACAATAGCAGGAAAAAGAGAAGATGTAATTGCCATTGGTATAAAATACCATGCCTCACTCAATCTAACAGCAGCGGCATATAGACCTACTTCCTCTGCTCCTAGCATTTCCTTGAGCATCACCTGATCAATTTTCATATAAATTGAAATCACCATCCCTGACAAAATCAATGGCCAACTATCCCTCAATAATTCCTTTGCAACCTGCCATCTCCACCGCCATCCCCAAATTTTTCCGCTATTATGCAAATACATCACAGCCAAACCCATCGCCAACACCACCGCATCTAAACAATAAACCCAAGCAAACCAAATCAATGGGGCTTCAATAAAAATTAAAACTAACTTAGCAAAGGAAGAAATAACAAGTTGAACCAACTGGGCATAAACCACATATTGAGACTTCACCTCTGCCTGATAATTAAAATCAATCACATTAAAGGCTTGAAAAATAGCGGCAAAGGCAATGATGGTAATTAAATTATTAGTTTGAATATCATTTTCTGTTAAAGGAACCGCAGCAAGTATGACTAACCACATTAAAACAGCACCAGCTATTTTCAATATAAAAGCAGTTCCTAATAATTCTTCCCGACGTTCTGGCGTTTTAACCAGTTCACGCACCACAATGCCATCTAATCCCAAAGTCGCTAGGGCGACAAACAAGCCGACAAAACTATTGGCATAACTCAATAAACCAAAACGTTCAGGACCTAAATAACGCGCCACATAAACGCCAACAAATAAGGCGACCACCATCCGCAAAATACGCTCTGCTATCAGCCATGAGGTATTGGCAAAATATTTTCTGAAACCTTGGTGGTTTTTAAGTTGGTTTATTTTTTTTAGCATTGCTATTTTCGCAACAATCCCAATTCATGTAACCACTGAACCCCTTGATCTAATTCATTAATATCTTTTTTTAATTGATCATATTCAGCCATTTTACGTTTTAAGAATTATACTGTTGCCAACCACAAAAACCATCACCACCCAATATTACGATTTTCTTCATATACTTTGCTTTCTCTCATTTAGTTGATTTTTTTAGGATCTCCTCAAATCAATTATGTACTTCATCTGAATTTAGTAATAAATGTAATCCAAACTCGAAACTGGTTTTTGGTTTACAACCCAAACTGTTCTCAAGTTTACTATTGTCTGCCAACGAATGTCGAATCTCACCGTCTCTGGCTAAACCATACTGCGGTATTGAATCGATTTTCAAAAATTTTTGCAATATGATTAGCAATTTATTCAGCTACATTTTTAGCACATTTTGTAACAATTTCAAAATCCCTAATATCCCCATGAATAAAATTGAAATGTTTTTGAGTTGGAAATCCAGAGAAATTTTAGCTACGCTTACTTCGTTTCGCTGAATCCTGAACTTAAATTATTCAGCACACGCACCTGATGTTTTTGTTCGAGCAAATCTTCTACAATATGTGAGCCAGCCCCGACAAATGAATTTTTTTATTTTCTCCTTGGAGTCCAAAGCTTTAGCTTTGGATTCCAAGTCAGTTATAAAATGTAACATTTTGTTTTAATTAGCAAAAATCAAAAATTCTGCTGTCAGTGCGTAAGTCCTAGTCTTTAAAAAAATCAGATGAATAAATTAATTTTATGCTTTTTTATACAAAGTTTTTATCATTTGATACAATCAAGTCACATTGACTTTTCTGAGCTAAAAGATTAAATACTTCCGTTAGCTGATGATTTGTAAAAGGTTGTATTCGTTGTCTGACATTCGTTGTACTCTTTTCATGGCTTAATACCATGGCAGTAAAGCCTTGGGAACGAGGAAAACGAGGAATAATGATGGTATTGTAGGGGAGGGGCAATCTGGTTGCGATTGTTGTTTTAAGCAATCCAAATTGTCGCAAAATCCTGAACTTAAATTCTCAAGCACACGCACGCACCTGATGTTTTTGTTTAAGTAAAGATTCTACAATATGTCAGCCAATAAAGCCAGCTCCGCCTGTGACGAGATAGTGCATTTTTTAATTAATGATTTTTATTGATTATATAGGGAAATGTAATAGTTATAATTTTGGACCAAGATACAAACAAATTATTAGGGCTTACACATTGATAGATAATATTTTATATATTTTTTAATAAAAACAAAGTATTAAAATCTGCAATTTATTTGGAATCTAAACGAAGTAAGCGTAGCTAAAGCTTTAACTTCCCTACGATCTTAGTCGGCTGTAGCCGACTTTAACTTTTAGCCTCGTTGCTCAAGCTGCGAGGCGGAAAAACCTTATTTCTAGCTAGACGAATAAAAGGAGAATAATAATGACACCTCCCTGCACCTATGTTATCTTTGGGGCAACGGGCAATCTGAGTCGCCTCAAACTTATGCCTGCGCTTTATCATTTAGATGTAGCTGGACGCTTGCCCGAAGGTACAATGATTCTCGCAACTGGGCGACGACCTTGGGATCGTGACAAATGGATTGATGAAGTCAAACAAATGTTGATTGCTAAGGTTCGTAATGGTTTAGATGAGAACTTATTTTATCGCTTTAAACAAAGATTATATTACTTTGAGGGCGATTTGAATGATCAAAATATGTACACTGCGATGCGGGATTTTCTTAACAATGATCCCCAGTTTCCACAAAATGTCGCCTTTTATATGAGCATTCGCCCTGCCGATTTCGGTTCTGTCGTTGAAAAATTGAGTGTGGCTGGATTATTAAATGAAGATCATGGTTGGCGGCGCGTCGTGATTGAAAAACCATTTGGTTATGATTTAGATAGTGCTACTGCCTTGCATCAACGATTGTCTAGCTATCTACGCGAAGAGCAAATTTATCGTATTGATCATTATTTAGGCAAAGGTACAGTACAAAATGTTTTAGTATTTCGTTTTGCTAATTTAATGTTAGAACCTTTGTGGAATCGCAATTATATTGATCATATTCAAATTACCCATTCGGAAACCCTTGGTGTCGGTAGCCGCGCAGATTATTATGATGGCGCGGGTGCAATGCGGGATATGATACAAAGCCATTTGTTACAATTATTAACTCTTGTGGCAATGGAACCGCCAGCTTCTATGGAGGCTGAAGCTATGCGCGATGAAAAAGTTAAAGTACTAAAATCCATCCGCTCTATTTCGCCAAGCGCAGTACATGCCCAAAGTTTCCGCGCTCAATATACGGCTGGGGTTGTAGAGAATCAAAAAGTGGTAGGTTATCTGCAAGAGGAAAAGGTGCCAAAAAATAGCGTTACGGAAACTTATGCGGCTTTGAAATTATTTATAGATAATTGGCGTTGGGCTGGAGTGCCATTTTATTTACGCACTGGTAAACGCTTGGCTGAAGCACAGTCTATGATTTCTATTTGTTTTAAACATCCTCCAAAGCAATTTTTTCGCTCTAGTCAAATTCAACGTATGCGTCCTAACTGGATATTATTAGGCATCCAACCTACAGAATGTATTAAAGCTGAAGTAATCACTAAAGCACCTGGGTTAGAGATGAACACGCGCCCAGTTAGTTTAGACGCTAGTTTTAGAAAAGAAACCGATGTCGCTAAAGAGGCTTATGAAGAACTCTTATTAGATGTCATCATTGGTGATCGTTCATTGTTTTTGCGTTATGATGAAGTAGAATATGCTTGGCGCGTTGTTGATCCTATTTTACGTGTTTGGACTATGGAACGCGATTATATTCCCACCTATCCAGCAGGTAGTTGGGGCCCAAAAGCTAGCCGACGCTTATTTGAAAAAGAAGATCAAAGCTGGCGACATTCCTTGGAAATTGAAACCTATGAAGAAAAATAATCAGCATCTAATTAATTGGCAAGTACTCAATGATGCCGAAGCTGTTGCCCAAGAAGCTTGTAAACGGATTGTTAGATGCTCTAAGCAGGCTATTGAGCAAAATGGCATATTTAAAATAGTCTTAGCAGGTGGGCGAACTCCAGAGCGAACTTATCGCTTACTAAAAGATATGGATTGCGATTGGCAACATTGGGTAATTTTTTATGGGGATGAACGTTGTTTACCTGAATATGATGGTGAACGCAATAGCGTTATGGCATCACGCGCCTGGTTGGATTATGTCCCTATTCCTGATCTCCAAATTTATCCAATGCCAACCAACATCAGAGCAGCATATATATATGAAACGGTTATCAAACAATCTCTACCTTTTGACATGGTATTACTTGGTATGGGAGAAGATGGACACACAGCTAGTCTCTTTCCTGGACAATACCATCCGAAAGATGAATTAGTTCATCGCATTTATAATGCTCCTAAACCACCACGAGAGCGCATTAGTCTCAGCGTATCCGCATTGAGCAATACTCATGAATTACTCTTTTTGATAACTGGGGTAGATAAGCGGGAAGCTGTAGCCGCATGGCAAGGTGGGGAAGATTTACCTGTTGCCCAGATAAAACCAGCGGCTGGGGCAACGGTATTAATTGATCGGGCAGCTAGTGCAAGGTAAGCTTGCGCGTGTTTAAACAATGGAAAAAATGCTAAAAATTGTTGTTATTGATACCAATGTATTTGTTTCATCTTTACTAGGCAAGACAAGTAGTAGTTACGCAAGTCATGATAAATGCTCTATTTAATGAATATGTAGATGTAGTGAATAGAAAGGAAATTTTGGAGAAATGTCCATTAAATGAACAGGAGAGGTTTGAGTTTTTGAATGCTTTTCTAAATTGTTGTCAATGGAATAAAATTTATTTTACTTGGAGACCAAATCTAAAAGATGAGGGAGACAACCACATAAAAGCTCTTGCTAGTCAAGGGAATCGAAAACGAGGACTTGAGTTGCTGAAAAAATTACAGGATTATTATGAAGATGAACTGGAGAACTCCAAAAAAAGATTTAAATAAATTAAATCAATACCTTAACAAAAAAATAGCCAAACTGAAAACTGAACTGAAAGTGCGTACCTCCGCACTTGAACAAGCAAATGCCAAATTAAAACAAGAAATAGCTAAACATTTGCAAACCGAAGAAGAACTATTAGTCACTCAGTTCAGTGTTGATCATGCCGCCGATATTATTTTTTGGATCAATTCTGATGGCAAATTCATTTATGCCAATGAAGAGACTTATAAAGCTTTAGGATATTCCCGTGAGGAATTATTATCTATGAAGCTTTATGAAGTTGAATTAAATTTTTCCGCTGATATTTGGGAGGATTATTGGGAAGTTAATAGAGAATTAGGCTCGGTTATGTTGGAAACTGAATATCGTCGCAAAGATTCTACCACTTTTCCAGTTGAAGTCACAGAAAATTATTTTCAATTTAAAAATAAAGAATACCTGTGTTTTTCAGTTCGTGACATTTCCGAGCGCAAACAGGCAGAAATGGAATTAAGACAACATCGTGATCACTTAGAAGAATTAGTTGCGAAGCGCACTGAAGATTGGGCAATACTTAATCAGCAATTAGAACAAGATATTGCTAAACGCAAACAAATCGAAGAAAAGCTGCGTAAATTTTCGCGTGTTGTTGAACAAAGTGGCAATACTATTGTAATCACTGATCTTAAAGGCAAAATTGAATTTGTGAATCCCACATTTTGCAAAAAAACTGGTTACTCCTATGCGGAAGCTATTGGGCAAAATCCCCGGATTTTAAAATCTGGCTACCAAAAGAAGGAATTTTATAAAAATTTATGGGCGACAATTTCCAGTGGTAAAGTTTGGCAAGGTGAAATGCTGAATAAACGCAAAAATGGTGATTTATATTGGGAGTTTGCAACTATTTCTCCAATTAAAGATGAGGCTGGTAAGAATACGCATTATTTAGCAATAAAAGAAGATATTACTGAACGTAAACAAGCACTGGAAGAATTGAAAATAGCGAAACAAATGGCAGAGTCAGCAAACCAAGCTAAAAGTACCTTTCTCGCTAGTATGAGTCATGAATTTCGCACACCGTTAAATGCTATTTTAGGTTATACACAAATTTTAAAGAGTGATAAAAATTTAACCAAATTACAGAAGGATGGTTTAAAAATTATTCAACGTAGTGGTGAACATTTATTAATGTTAATTAATGATATTTTAGATATTTCTAAAATTGAAGCTAATAAATTAGAACTGAGGGAGTGTGATTTTAGATTGAGTTCTTTTTTAACCGAGATTGCTGAGTTATTTAAAATGCGGATTCAAGACAAAGGAATTGAGTTTATTACTGAAATCAACTTGCCTTTAACCATCCATGCTGACGAAAAAAGATTACGACAAATTTTATTGAATTTATTAAGCAATGCGGTTAAATTTACGCCACAAGGACAAATTATCTTTAAAGTAAGTAAAATTAATGAATTCATTCGCTTTGAAGTGAAAGATTCTGGCATAGGTATTTCGCCAAATCATCTTGAAACAATATTTCTACCATTTCAACAAGTAGGAGAACAGAATTTACAACAAAATGAAGGTACGGGTTTGGGCTTAGCTATTAGTAAAAAAATGGTAGAAATGATGGGAGGGCAATTGCAAGTAGAAAGCGAGCTTGGTAAAGGTAGCCGTTTTTGGTTCGAGATTCCTTTAATTTTATCATCGACTCAAATTTTACCAGATAATGAGCAGCAATCAAGGGAAATTGTTGGTTTTAAAGCTCAAAAATCGGATTTTAAAATTTTAATTGTAGATGATAAGTGGGAAAATCGGAGTTTTCTGAAAACATTATTAATGTCTTTAAAGATTAATGTGTTAGAAGCTAATAATGGCGAAGATGCTTTAATTAAAGCCTATCAATTTCATCCTGATGCAATTTTAATGGATATAAAAATGCCCATTATGGATGGTATAGAATGTACTCGACGCTTACGCCAAGATGCGAAATTTGAACAAACTGTTATCATTGCTTTGTCAGCTAATGTCTTTGATGAGCAACAAAAGAAAGCTATAGAGGTTGGTTGCAATGCTTTTATGAGTAAACCTTTAAATACAGATAATTTGTTGCAATTATTGGGTGAACATTGTTCATTGGAATGGATTTATGAAACGGATGTACCTGAGAAGCCGCAATTACCCATTGTTCCTCCAGATATAGAAGAATGTAAGGCTTTATTTAAATTAGCTAGATCAGGGAATATTCAAGGAGTAATTACAACTGCCGAGAAACTTTTAGAAACTAATCCGAATTTACAAGGCTTTATTGAAAAAGTTAGTTACTTAGCTAATAATTTTCAAGTTATACAACTAAAAAAGTTTTTGAAACAATTTGTTGATTAATATTATGGAAATAAAACAAGATACTTTGTTGATTATAGATGATAAACCTGAAAATATCAGTGTATTATTTCATTTTTTGGTTAATCATGGCTTTAAAATTTTGATCGCTGAAAATGGCGAAGATGGCTTAATGAATGCTGAAGAAGAACAGCCAGATTTGATTTTGTTAGATGTGATGATGCCTGAAATCGATGGTTTTGAAACTTGTATGAGGTTAAAACAGAATCCGAAGACTCAAAATATTCCAGTGATTTTTATGACGGCTTTATCAGAGACTGTGGAAAAAGTTAAAGCTTTTGAACTGGGTGCGGTGGATTATGTGACTAAACCTTTTCAGCAAGAGGAAGTATTAGCACGTATCAAAACACACTTAGTGCTTCGCAAGTTACAACAAGAATTAGAAGCAAAAAATGAGGATTTAATTAAACTTAATCAAGAAAAAAATGAGTTTTTAGATATTGTTGCTCATGATTTGAGAAATCCGTTATCTGCTATCTATACGGCGGCAGATTTTCTGAAAAAGAAGAATCCTGATGCGGGTTCTAACATCAATGAAATGGCAGGCTATATTTTAGATGCTTCAAAACAAATCTTGAACTTGATTGAAAACTTTCTCAATATAAAAATGATTGAATCAGGAAAAGAGGAGATAGAAAGAGAAGTAGTTGATATTAAGATGATTTTACAATGGATGATTAGTCATTATGCTGTTAATGCTCAAAAAAAGAATATTACTCTGCATTTTCATTTTGAGGATAAACAACAATATTTGGTTTGGGTTAATGAAAGTCGTATGACTCAGGTGTTAGAAAATCTGATTTCTAATGCGATTAAATATTCTCCTCATGGTAAGCAGGTTAATATTTGGCTTAGCAAGCGACAATGCTGTATTCGTTGTGAAGTAGAAGATCAGGGTCCTGGCTTGAGTGAGTCAGATAAAAAACAGTTATTTGGTAAATTTGCCCGTTTAAGTGCGCGACCGACAGGTCAAGAATCTTCGGTTGGCTTAGGCTTATTTATTGTTAAAAAATTGGTTGAAATGATGAATGGCAAAATTTGGTGTGAAAGTGAATTGGGGCATGGGGCGACTTTTATAGTGGAATTTCCTCTGGCGGAACAGTAAAAATCTAGCGTTAACCGATTGCATCAAATACACCTAGAAAACCTGCCAGGTTTTTAAAACCTGGCAGGTTTGGTTTAGTAAAAAACCTGCCAGGTTTTTAAAACCTGGCAGGTTTGGTTTAGTAGAAAACCTGCCAGGTTTTTAAAACCTGGCAGGCTTGGTTTAGTAAAAAACCTGCCAGG
>JALWSU010000324.1 GCA_026993485.1 Thiotrichaceae bacterium
GTATAAAGGAGAGGGCAACCACAAGGGATTGCCCCTACAGTAAATCACTGTTTGTAGGGGCAATCCCTTGTGGTTGCCCTTTTGACATCAACGGTTTGTAGGGGCAATCCCTTGTGGTTGCCCTTTTGACATCAACGGTTTGTAGGGGCAATCCCTTGTGGTTGCCCTTTTTCATTCAGCAGAGAGGGCAACCGATTGCCCCTACATACATCAATTTTTGTAGATTTTTTTTGAAAAAGAAAACCGTTTGTGATTTATGGTATATTTATGGTTTTTCAACACAGGGGGATGCTATGTTTGCTCATAGACTTGAAGTGACGATACCTAATAATGGCAAATTATATCTGGAAGCCTTGCCTTTTGCAAGGGGTGAGAAAGTGGAAATCATTTTTTTAAAACAACCAGCGCGTATTTCCAATAATGATAAAACTGTTTCCTTTGCACAAGCGGCTAAAAAATTTAAAGGGTGTATCAAACAAGCCCCCGTTGATTTATCAACCAATCCAGATTATTTGGAAGGATTTGGAGAATGAAGCGAGATGTTATTTTAGATACTGGCCCTTTAGTGGCCTATCTGAGCAAAAATGATAATTATCATGCTTGGGCAATCGAACAATTGGAGCAGATCAGTTTTCCTTTATTAACCTGTGAATCTGTCATCACTGAGGCGAGTTTTTTGGTATATAGAAGTACTGGTTCATCACAAATTATAGTTGAGATGTTGCAACAAGGTTTGTTAGTTATACCATTTGTTATTTCTGATGAAATCAATGCTATAGTTCAGTTGATGCAAAAATATAGCAATGTTCCTATGTCACTAGGGGATGCCTGCTTAGTGCGTCTGGCAGAAATTTATTCTAAAAATGAAGTACTCACATTGGATAGTGATTTTTATATTTATAGAAAATATGAGCAACAGCAAATACCACTCATTATTCCACCAGATATATTTAGCAAAGTTTAGGATTAAGCTTGGCTTGGTACAGAGTTATTCAAATAGAACATTTTTTATGAAAAAAGCATTAATAAGTACCCGTGCAAGAATAATCTGATATCTTGGAGTCCAAAGCTTTAGCTTTGGGCGACCAGCCAAAGCTAAAGCTTTGGACTCCAATATAAATAAAGGATTGCTCCTACATCAACGGTTTGTAGGCGTAATCCCTGTTGCCCTTTTTGAGATTATTTTACAATTATAAAGGATTGTTCCTGAAAATTATGAAAATCTTAGTTACAGGCGGAGCTGGTTTTATCGGTTCTGCTCTAATACGTTTCTTAATTGCAGAAACCGATAATACAGTACTCAACGTAGATAAACTCACTTATGCGGGTAATTTAGAATCTTTAGATGGCGTTCAAAGTAATCCGCGTTATTCTTTTGAGCAAGTTGATATTTGTCAAGCTGAGAAATTAAAAGCAATTTTTGAACAGTTTAAACCAGATGCGGTTATGCATTTGGCTGCTGAGTCGCATGTGGATCGTTCTATAGATGGTCCCTCTGATTTTATTCAGTCTAATATTGTTGGTACTTATACTTTATTAGAAGTCGCTAGACATTATTGGCAAGCTCTTGATGATTTTAGTCAAAGTGCTTTTAGATTTCATCATATTTCTACTGATGAGGTTTTTGGGGCTTTAGGTAAACATGGTTTGTTTACTGAAGAAACTTGTTATGATCCTAGTTCTCCTTATTCTGCTAGTAAAGCTGCTTCTGATCATTTAGTCAGGGCTTGGCATCGTACTTATGGGTTTCCTGTTGTTATTAGTAATTGTTCTAATAATTATGGTCCTTTTCAATTCCCTGAAAAATTGATTCCTTTGGTAATTCTCAATGCTATTGAAGGTAAATCCTTGCCTGTTTATGGTAAGGGTGAGCAAATACGCGATTGGCTTTATGTGGTTGATCATGTTAAGGCTTTGTATAAAATTGTGTCTGAAGGTGATGTGGGTGAAACTTATAATGTGGGTGGACATAATGAAAAAACTAATTTGGAAGTTGTTAAAACTATTTGTGCTATTTTGGATGAGCTTCGACCGAATCATCCGAATGGTATTCAATCCTATCAAGAGTTAATTACTTTTGTTGCTGATCGCCCTGGGCATGATATGCGTTATGCTATTGATGCTAGTAAAATTAAACAGAAACTTAATTGGTTACCTGAAGAAAGCTTTGATACTGGAATTAGAAAAACGGTTGAATGGTATTTGCAAAATCCTGTCTGGTGTCAAAGAGTTCAAGATGGTAGTTATCAGCGTGATCGTTTGGGTTTGGGAATGTGCATAAAATAACTAGGGCAACCACAAGGGATTGCCCCTACATCAATAGACGGTTTGTAGGGGCAATCCTTTATGGTTGCCCAATTAGGAGAAAATAGATGAAGGGGATTATTTTAGCTGGCGGTTCTGGAACTCGTTTGTATCCGATTACTCAGGCGATTTCTAAGCAATTATTGCCGATTTATGATAAACCTATGATTTATTATCCTTTGAGTATTTTAATGCTTGCTGGGATAAGAGAGATTTTGATTATATCTACGCCGCGAGATATGCCAAGTTTTAAACAGTTGTTGGGTGATGGTAGTCGGTGGGGTATTAATTTAAGCTATGCTGTACAGGAGTCACCTGATGGATTGGCTCAAGCTTTTATTATTGGGGAAGATTTTATTGGTGCTGATAGTTGTGCATTGGTATTAGGGGATAATCTTTTTTATGGGCATGATATGGTGAAGCTGTTGAAAAATGCGGCTGAGCAGAAAAATGGTGCTACTGTGTTTGCTTATCCAGTTCATGATCCTGAGCGTTATGGGGTTGTGGAATTTAATCAGGATGGGCTTGTTATCTCGTTGGAGGAAAAACCGCAACAACCAAAATCACATTATGCTGTAACTGGGTTATATTTTTATGATAATCAAGTAGTTGAAATTGCTAAAGGAATTAAACCGTCAGCTCGTGGTGAGTTGGAGATAACTGATGTTAATCGTTGTTATTTAGACAAACAGGTGTTATCAGTTGAAATTATGGGACGTGGTATGGCTTGGTTGGATACTGGTACTCATGAGTCATTGTTAGATGCTTCGTCTTTCATTCAAACTATAGAAAAACGCCAAGGGCTTAAAATTGCGTGTTTAGAAGAAATTGCTTGGCGAGAAGGATGGATTAGTGAGATTCAATTAAAGCAATTGGCGGAACCTTTATTGAAAAATGAATATGGGCAGTATTTGATGCGGATTTTAGAGGAGGGTTTAGGGAAATGAATGTTATTAAAACTGCCTTAGATGAAGTGCTGATTTTAGAACCAACTATATTTGGTGATAAGCGGGGTTTTTTTCAGGAAAGTTACAATAAGAAAGTTTTTGATGAGGTAATCGGTATTAATATATCTTTTGTTCAAGATAATCATTCACGTTCTAAGAAGAATATTTTGAGAGGTTTGCATTATCAGATTCAACAGCCTCAAGGAAAATTAGTCCGAGTGGTGCAAGGTAGGGTTTTTGATGTTGCTGTTGATTTGCGAAAATCTTCGGCTAATTTTGGACAGTGGGTGGGCGTTGAATTGAGTGATGAGAATCATCGCCAGATGTGGATTCCGCCTGGGTTTGCTCATGGTTTTTTGGTGTTGTCAGAACAGGCTGATTTTCTTTATAAAACTACGGATTATTATGCTCCTGAATATGAATGCTCTATTTGTTGGAATGATCCGACTATAGGCATAAATTGGCCTGAATGTACGCCGATTCTTTCGAGTAAAGATGAACAGGCTGTGAGTTTTGCTAATGCTAAGGTGTTTGAATGACATAAAAATGTTAGTCGTAGTCGTAAAAAACCTCCGAGGTTTTGAAAACCTCGGAGGTTTAGAACCAATTCTTTATCTGAACACCTATCGGAGGATATATGGAATGGCAACAAGTATGTGCAGAACCTAATCTGCAAAATTTACCCTACCACATAGAACTAAATAAGCAAGGGCAATTAATTATGAGTCCAGCTAGTATAAAACATGTTTTTTAT
>JALWSU010000325.1 GCA_026993485.1 Thiotrichaceae bacterium
TTTTCTTGTCTGAACTGTGATTTTTCTGATTTTGGTGATTACTCTGATTTTGAGTGAGTTTTTTGAATCAGAGTTCATCAGTTAATCTGATTAATCACAGTT
Organism: Thiotrichaceae bacterium; assembly: GCA_026993485.1. Taxonomy (GTDB): domain Bacteria; phylum Pseudomonadota; class Gammaproteobacteria; order Beggiatoales; family Beggiatoaceae; genus JAUXCJ01. The sequence goes on from JALWSU010000325.1 coordinate 103, forward strand.
CAGATATTTTATTGTCTGAACTGTGATTTTTGTGATTTTTGTGATTTATCTGATTTTGAGTGAGTTTTTTGAATCAGAGTTCATCAGTTAATCAGATTAATCACAGTTCAGATATTTTATTGTCTGAACTGTGATTTTTGTGATTTTTGTGAATTTAAATCAATACTATTTTATATAATAATTGGAGTCCAAAGCTTTAGCTTTAGCTACGCTTACTTCGTTTGGGCGACCAGCCAAAGCTAAAGCTTTGGACTCCAAGTAATTTATAAATTTTAACAGTTTGTTTTTATTAAAAACCTAAAAAACTTCTGCTGTCAGTGCGTAAGTCCTAAATCCTTATTGCCGTACAAGTCTAATAAAAAAATGAAATAGGCAAAGCTATACAGTTTTTATCAAAAGATAATAAATTGTCACCCAAATAAAAAACTATTCCGACTATATCTCTTTTAGAGTGTTTTTGAAAATCTTTAATATGTTTAAAATCACTGTGGCTAACTTTTGAAGATGATTTTATCTCTATAGCTACAATTTTGTCATTCCTTTTGAGGATAAAATCTATCTCTTTTTTATCATTGGTTCGATAGTGAAAAATTTGTGTGTCATCAGTACAAAATGATAAATGTTTGAGGAGTTCATTAAAAACAAAAGTTTCAACTAATGCCCCCTTATATTGAGACTCTTCAAAATTTTGAATTGAGTTGATTTTCAAAAAATATGACATTATGCCAGTATCATTTAAATAGATTTTAGCTGATTTAATGAATTGTTTACTTATATTTTCAAAATAGGGTCGTAATAGTTTTATTTGAAAAGTTTGTTTTAAAATACTTAGATAGTTTTCAACCGTTTCAATCCTAATCCCAATATTCTTACTAATCTCTGATTTATTCAGCAAAGTGGTACTTCTCGGAGCAATAACATTTACAAATCTAAAAAAGCTATCTATATCTCTAAATTCCCCTAAATTTCTGGCATCTCTTTCTATATAAGTACTAATATATGAAGCAAACCAGAGTTTTTTTTCTAAGGGCGTTTCAAATTTTAAGATTTCTGGATAACCTCCATTAATAATATCTGTTATTAATCTCTTGCTGTCTTTGATAGATAGAGTGAAATTTTTTTCAAATAGAGCATCTATAATATTTTCATCGGCTCGCTCTCTCTTCTCTTTTAAACTTAATGGATACAAATTTATTTCTATGATTCTACCAGCTAAAGTATCTTTAGCTGTTTTCATATCTAACAGATTCGCACTTCCTGTTATCAAAAAATCACCATTAGTTCTATTTTTATCAATATAGAGTTTCAAAGATTCCAATAATTGTGGTGCTTTTTGTATCTCATCAATACAAATTGGTTTGTTTAAATTCTCTATAAATCTATTTGGATCATCTGTAGCACTGATTCTGGTTGAAACATCATCAAGTACAATATAATTTTTACTTAATTTCATCGCCAGAGTTGATTTTCCAACTTGCCTTGCTCCTTTTAAGAGTACGATAGGAGAGATTTTCAGAGCGGTTTTTAAAATCGGTTCTATGCTTCTGTTTAGCATACTAAAACTGGTGAAAGTTAAAAATTTTACTATTATGATAGTAATATTTTTACTATTATAATAGTATTTTGTTTGAATTTGAATCTATCCAATTAATATATAAGGATTTTCTTTTTAATACTGCCATTCAGTTAAGCCAAACCTGCCAGGTTTTTAAAACCTTGCAGGTTTTTTGCTTTTAGAATTTCAAAGACCTCCGAGGTTTTGAAAACCTCGGAGGTCAGCGTGGGAACGAGAGTAAAAACGATATTTATAAGAATTAACGAGACAAAAATTTTCGATGGGTATGTACTGCCATTATTAATCCAAATCCTGCCATTAATGTCACTATTGCTGTACCTCCATAACTTACAAAGGGTAGTGGCACTCCTACTACTGGTAAGATGCCCGAAACCATACCCATATTCACAAATATATAAACAAAAAAAGTCAAGATTAAACTTCCCGTTAGGAGACGCCCAAAGCTGTCTTGAGCTTCTACCGCAATATACATGCCCCTAGATAAAATTAAAAAATAAATAGTTAATAAAACTAAGACTCCAATTAAGCCAAATTCTTCACTGAAAACGGCAAAAATAAAATCGGTGTGGCGTTCGGGTAAAAATTGTAAATGCGATTGTGTGCCATTAAGCCAACCTTTTCCATATAATCCTCCAGAGCCTATGGCAATTTTAGATTGAATTATGTGATAGCCTGCCCCTAGTGGATCTCTTTCTGGATTTAATAATGTTAATATTCGTCCTTTCTGATAAGGATGTAGCATATTCCACAGCACGGGGGCTGATAAAGCTATCAATCCAAGAAATCCAAAAACGATACGCCAACTTAAGCCTGCTAGTAGTAATACAAATACTCCTGATGCGGAAATTAATAATGCTGTTCCTAAATCTGGCTGTTTTAGAACTAAAGCCGCAGGTATTACAATAATAAAAATTGCTACAAATAAATGCCCATATTTAGGAGGCAAAGATTTATCCGCTAGATACCATGCAACCATCATTGGCACTGCAAGTTTCATAATTTCTGAGGGTTGAATGCCAAATAGCCAGCGTTGTGAACCGTTTACGGTTTTTCCCACCAATAATACCAGAACTAACAATATTACACCAAACAAATATACCCAAGGTATCCAAGGCATCATTTGTTGAGTGCGAAATTGGGCAATGACAATTATAATGGTAAACCCGATTAATAAATGTATGATTTGCCTAATCATCATGTCCATATTTTGATCGCTGGCGCTGTAGAGAACAACTAAACCAAAACTACATAACACAACCAATAATAAAAACAAGATTTTATCTAGGTGTAGAAAATGATTGCTATTCCAGTTTGTTTGCATGTTATTTATTTTATTTGTGTTTTTGTTGCAGTTCTTTTATATAAATGCATTCTGTCTATAAGATAATAATCCAGAATTTGTTTCGCAATGGGAGCAGCGGTATGACTGCCGCCGCCTCCATTTTCGACAATCACCGATAATGCAATGCGAGGCTTATTCAACGGCGCAAATGTAACAAATAAAGCGTGATCATGATATTTTTTAGCGAGTTTGCTGGCATCATATTTTTCATTTTGTTTGATACCAACTACTTGTGCTGTACCAGTTTTGCCAGCAAAACGATAAGGAGAATTTTTGGCAATTTTCCTAGCAGTGCCTTTTTTTCCATGAACTACTGCTTTCATTCCATTAATAGCACTTTCCCAATAGTGCTTTCTTCTCAGGGTGATGGTACTTTGTTTAATTGCTGGTATAAGTGCCATTTCATGGATTTTAGCATCTTCCATAGCAAAAACAACGCGGGGTTGTTTTAATTTGCCACGATTACTCAAGGTTGCTGTGGCAACCGCTAATTGTAACGGAGTGGCAAGCATAAAGCCTTGCCCAATTCCAGTAATCAGGGTTTCCCCTGGATACCAAAATGTTCCACGAACACGCCGTTTCCATTCTTTCGATGGCATCAATCCGCCCTTTTCTCCGCTAATATCTATACCAGTTTTTTTGCCAAAACCAAAGCGTGTCATAAAGCTATGTAAACGATCTATTCCTAAATCATAAGCTAATGAGTAAAAATAGACATCACAGGATTGTTCTATGGCGTGTAGTAAATTCATGCTACCATGTCCGACTTTTTTCCAGCAACGGTAGCGGTGTTTTTTACCTTTTATGGTGTACCATCCTCCACACCAAGTATGACTTTGTGGGGTTCTAATACCATATTCTAACCCAGCTAAACCTACAAAGGGTTTGACTGTTGAACCGGGCGGATATTGTCCCCGTATGGCGCGATTAATGAGAGGGCGATCTGGTGAATCGCGCAAACTATAAT
>JALWSU010000326.1 GCA_026993485.1 Thiotrichaceae bacterium
GCCCCTACACAAGGGCAACCACAAGGGATTGCCCCTACACAAGGGCAACCACAAGGGATTGCCCCTACAAACAGTGATGTAGGGGCAATCCCTTGTGGTTGCCCTGTGAGTGCTAAACAAAAATGGAAGTATGATTATGAAACACACTGATGACTACAGCAAACAAACTGCACAAGACACCCTCAAGAAATGGCAAATAGATTCTAAAACCGGACTTACAGAGTCGCAAGCCAAACAACGTCTTAAGGAATATGGATATAACGAAATTAAGGAAAAGGAAGAGCCTTTATGGCACCGTGTTTTCCGTCGCTTTTGGGGACCGATTCCGTGGATGATTGAAATCGCAGCCCTACTTTCAGCCATTGTCCATAAATGGGAAGATTTTGTCATTATTACCATTATGTTATTGGTCAATGCCTTTTTAGATTTCTTTCAGGAACATCGCGCTCTCAATGCACTGAAAGCACTGAAACAAAAATTGGCTAATGAGGTAATTGTTTTACGCGATGGCGAGTTTAAAACTATACCCGCTCGTTTACTCGTACCAGGTGATATTATTAAACTGAAAATTGGCGACATCATTCCTGCGGATGTGCAATTGCTCAGTGGAGACTATTTATTAGTTGATCAAGCAGCTCTAACGGGTGAATCTTTGCCAGTTTCTAAAAAAACTGATGAAGTCGCTTATGCTAACACCATTGTAAAACAAGGTGAAATGTTAGCCGTGATTGTCAATACGGGCGAACACACTAATTTCCATAGCGTCGTATCCCTAGTTGCCAAAGCGCAAATGGAAGAGCGTAGTCATTTTCAAAAAATGGTACTGCAAATTGGCAACTTTTTGATACTTATCACTGTAGCACTCGTCTTACTTATTATCATGGTTTCGCTATTTAGGCATGAGAATTTTCTGGAAATTGCCCGATTTTCATTGGTACTCACAGTCGCCGCTATTCCCGTAGCCTTGCCAGCGGTTTTATCTGTGACAATGGCAGTTGGTGCCTTAAATTTAGCTCGCCGTCAAGCTATTGTTAGCCGCTTAGTGGCGATTGAAGAACTCGCAGGTGTCGATGTGTTTTGCAGTGATAAAACTGGTACCTTGACGCAAAATCAATTAAAAATCTCAGAACCGATAGTTTTAGACGGTTATGACGAACAAACGCTGCTACTCCACGCCGCATTAGCCTCACGTTTTGAGAATAATGATCCGATTGATTTGGCGATTTTTCATTACATGACTGAGCAATTTCCAAGCTTGGACTGGAAAGCTTACCAACAAACCCATTTTACGCCATTTGATCCGATTATAAAACGCACCGAAGCCGATATTGAACTGGGAGATGAACATTTCAAAGTGCTAAAAGGAGCACCTCAAGTTTTAGTAGAAATGGCACAGCTTCCTGAGAATGAGGCTCTGAATATAATTAAAATGGTGGATTTGCTGGCTGAAAAAGGCTATCGAACTATTGCAGTTGGACGACAATATCCAGATAAGCCACTAGAATTATTAGGATTACTCCCTTTATCGGATCCGCCCAGAGAGGATTCTAAGGCAGTAATTGAAAAAATGAACGAATACGGTGTAGAGCTGAAAATGGTTACTGGTGATCATATTGCGATAGCCCGTGAAATCGGTCAACAATTGGGTTTAGAAAAACGCGCTATTCTCGCCAAACAGTTAAGCGGTAGTAGCAGCAGCGGCTTATTAGAAATGGCAGAAGTGCTGACTACTGCTATTTTTAAGCGGCTCAAACCTGAAGTGAGTGAGACAGAAGCAAAACATTTTGCTAATGATGTTATTGAAGAAGTAAAAACCCGTTTTGATGTCAAGCAATTAGATCGTGAATTTATCCAGAGTCATGAATCCAGCATTGTGGAAATGATTGAAAATGTAGATATTTTCGCTCAAGTGGTTCCAGAAGATAAATATCGTATTGTTGATACTTTGCAAAAAGGCGGTCATATTGTCGGCATGACTGGCGATGGGGTTAATGATGCGCCAGCATTGAAAAAGGCGGATTGTGGTTTTGCTGTTTCCAATGCTACTGATGCGGCACGAGCGGCTGCGGATATTATTCTTACTGCTCCGGGCTTGAGTGTGATTAATCATGCAATTGAGCAAGCGCGTATTACTTTTGAGCGGATGAAGAGTTATTCTATCTATAGGATAGCTGAAACGATTCGCATTATTTTGCTGATGACGCTGGGTATAGTGGTGTTTAATTTTTATCCGATTACAGCACTAATGATTATCATCTTAGCACTATTAAACGATATTCCCATTTTGGCGATTGCCTATGACAATACTAAGGTAGATAAGCATCCAGTACGATGGAATATGCCAGAACTGCTGATTATTTCCACTGTACTAGGTATAGCTGGTGTGATTTCCTCTTTCCTGCTGTTTTATATTCTGGAGGTTAATGGATTTTCATTAGAATTCATCCAAACGATGATTTTTTTAAAATTGGTGGTCGCTGGACATTTGACTATTTTTCTGACTCGTACTGAGGATTGGTTTTTTAAACCGCCATATCCATCAAGTCTGCTTGTCCATGCGAGCATTTGGACGGCATTATTGGGTACTGTGATTGCTGTGTATGGTTTTTGGATCTCGCCAATTGGTTGGAAATATGCCTTATATCTTTGGCTTTATGCAGTGGCATGGTTTATCTTTAATGATAGCGTTAAGATGTGGACTTTTCATTTGTTGAGAAAAGAAAAAGGGTAAGGATACAAGATACAGTTTTTCTGCAATTGTCTGAACTGTGATTTATTTGATTAATGGATTAACTGTGATAGGACTTACGTATCAAACCTTACCAGTAAATGCGTAAGTTCTAATGGAGTACAACGAATGAAAAACAACGAATAAAAACCAAATCATTGTAAATCGGAGTGCAAGCTTACCTGGCACCAGTTGGGAAGAAAACGCAAAAAATGGATAAAAAATGAAAAATCTAGCGTTAAAATACTTAAGAAAAGCTTTTGATAATCCCCAGGCATTATTTCGTGCTGGGCAATGGGAAAGCATTGAACAACTGTTAAAGCAGAATCGTGTCTTGGTGATTCAACGTACTGGCTGGGGTAAAAGCATGGTTTATTTTTTGGCTACCAAATTGTTACGAGAGCGTGGAGCTGGTCCAACTTTGCTGATATCCCCTCTATTATCTCTTATGCGGAATCAGATCGAAGCTGCTCAAAGAATTGGAGTTGTTGCACAGACTATTAACAGTACAAATGCTAATGAATGGCAAGAGATTCAATCTCTGTTGTTATCTAATCAGATTGATGTATTGCTTATATCACCAGAGCGTTTGGCTAATGATAAATTTCGGGGGAATGTTCTTTCTAATCTAGCTAATAATCTGGGACTCTTTGTTGTCGATGAGGCTCATTGTATTTCTGATTGGGGCCATGATTTCAGACCAGATTATCGCCGTATTGTACGAGTGTTGCAGGCTATTCCCTCTAATGTTCCAATTTTGGCGACCACAGCAACGGCAAATGACCGAGTCGTAAACGACATTAAATCCCAATTAGGTAATAATATCATTCTCCAGAGAGGAGCTTTGGTTAGAAAGAGTCTGAAACTTCAGAATATCAATATGCCTAGCCCGGCTGCCAGAATGGCTTGGTTGGCGCAAACTATACCGTCGTTACCTGGAAGTGGGATCGTTTATACACTTACCCAGCGTGATGCTGAACGGGTAACAGAATGGCTTAAAATAAATGGTATCGCTGCAAAAGCCTATCATGCGGATATTTCAGCTCCTAAAGATGGTTCTTCAGTAAAAGAACAGTTGGAACAACAACTCTTAAACAATGAAATTAAGGTATTGGTAGCAACAGTAGCTCTTGGAATGGGCTTTGATAAACCCGATTTAGGATTTGTGATTCATTTTCAACGTCCGGCTTCTGTGGTGCATTACTACCACCAGGTTGGTCGTGCTGGT
>JALWSU010000327.1 GCA_026993485.1 Thiotrichaceae bacterium
GAAGAATGGCGAGTTTAATTTGGTTGAGTGGGAGTATAAGTTAAGCCAAACCGGTTTTTTACCGTTGGAATTTCAAAGACCTCCGAGGTTTTAAAAACCTCGGAGGTCTGATTTTTGGGAATAATAAACCAGAATTTGTATTTAACTCTGGAGTTGAAAAAAAAATTATGAAAAATCACCAATTTTTATTAATATTAATCGGGCTAGTCTCAATCTGGACAGCTAATATTCAAGCGGAATGCCTATTCACCCCTTATGCAACACAATTAAATAAACCTTCGGGCATGGCTATCGATAGCAACAGCGTTTTGTATTTTGCCGATTCTAATAATCATCGCATTCTCAAAATAGATAAAGATGGCATTATTAGCAGAATTGCTGGGGATTGTACAGCAGGTTATTTCGGTGATGGTGGTATAGCTACTAAGGCTCAACTTAATTATCCAAAGGGGCTGGCATTAGATAATCATGGCAATATTTATGTTGCCGATTCTCACAATAATGTGATTCGCAAAATTGATAAATCTGGCATTATCACAACAATTGCGGGTAATAATATAGCTGGATATAGCGGCGATAATCGCCTTGCAATTACAGCTCAGCTCAATAATCCTGTTGATGTTATTATAGATAAAGCTGGTAATATCTATATTGCCGATCAAAATAATCATGTAATTCGTAAAATAAATCCTGATGGTATTATCAGCACTGTTATTGGCGATGGCACACCAGGGCGATAATAACTATGGTAACAAAATATGGATAAAAAATTAGAATCAATCAATCAAGTAACTTATCAGCTTAATATTGAAGAAAAAGTCGATAATGCAGAATTAATTGATCCAAAAACAGAAAAACTCGCTCTAATCATATTAGGAGTTTGTTTATTGTTAGGTGGATTGGGTGTATTTTTATTTGATGGTAAAACTTGGGGGCTAAACATCCCGCTATTTAGCTTTTTATTAATTAGCACTTTTTTGCTACTCCAACAACTTAGTGAACAATCTTTAAGTACAGCAGAATATCTATTGATTGCGACAGCTTTCTTATTTGTACTAATGTTAGCATGGCGTGATTCATTAGTACTAAATGGCTTGAGTTTATTGGGGCTGTTATTAACAATGATTCTTGCCTATACGCTAAGTACCCGTGGCAACTTACAGGAAACTTACGTCTCCGAAACTTTACAAGATTTTTATTTTTTAACTCGCTACAGTATTAAAAGTTACTCTGATTTGGTACACAAAGACATAGAATGGACTGATGTTAAACGACGTTGGGGACAATTTGGAGATGCTATATTAAGAGGCTTAATCATTACTGCTATATTATTATTTGTATTTGGTTACTTACTGACAGCTTCAGATGCACGTTTTGAAGCAATTATTAGTCAATTATTCAACTGGAATTTAGATGCTGATAAAATCATGAAATACTTAATAATTTTCAGTCTTAGCAGTTGGATTTCAGTAGCCGTTTTGCGCGGTGGCATACTTCTTAAAAATTTAGTCATCAATAAGGAACCGACTTTACCTGACTGGAAACTTGGAACTATTGAAATAGTGATGATATTGACAGCACTAAATTTATTGTTTTTAAGCTTTATTGTAGTGCAATTCACCTATTTCTTCGGTGGAGATGCCCTAGTACAATCCCCAATTAAACTAACTTATGCCAACTACGCACGGGACGGTTTTTTCCAATTAGTAACTGTTGTGATATTAGTATTAACATTACTACTCTTAACAAATTGGCTATATGAGCCTAAACCCTCCGCTAAAAAGTTTGGAAAAATGCTCTATGCTATTTTAGCAACATCAATCATTATAATGACAATGATTATAGAAGCATCCGCAGCGCATCGTATGTACATATATACCCGTGTATCAGGGCTAACCGAATTACGTTTTTATACCAGTATTTTCATGCTCTGGTTAGTCATATTATTTATCTGGTTTAGCCTGACAGTATTGCGTGGACAACGTCAGCGATTCAGCTTTGGCGCAATTTTAACTGGCATGATTTTGATAGTATTTTTGCATATTATCAATCCAGATGCCCTAATTGCTGAATTTAACCTAGCTCGTTTACAAAATGGACAAAGCTTAGATGTTGACTATGTAAGTCGTTTAAGTGCGGATGCTATACCGAACTTATTAACAGCCTTACCCGAACTCCCAGAAAAGCAACAATGTAATTTATGGCAAAAACTCCAAGTTCATCCAGTTAAGCAAATATCAGAAGAAGACTGGCGGGGATTCAATTTAGATAGATATTTGGCACGAGATTTATTGTTATCAGTATCATCATCATCCGCACCGCAGAATTGTAAGTAAAAAGATTTTTCTCGTTTTTCTCGTTCCCACGCTCCAGCGCACCCCTTGATACATACTTTTTAAGTAATTGATTTTATTGATTTTAATCCTGAAACGCCTCAAAGGGCAATCCCTTGTGGTTGCCCTTGTGTATGAGAGAGTGCGCTCCAGCATGGGAACGATAAAAATCCTGATTCAGACAATTTAAAGTAACCAAAGCTGAAGCTTTGGACTCCAGATTGACAATAAGTTGCCAGCGAGATTATATGCCACTAAATTCATCATCCATCTTAATTCGCCATCTTGGGCTAGTCCCTTTTGAGCCTACTTATAAGGCAATGCAACAATTTACTAATAGCCGTAAGCCAGATACGCCAGATGAATTATGGCTACTTCAGCATCCACCAGTCTACACTTTAGGACAAGCAGGTAAACCTGAACATTTACTCAATACTGGTGATATTCCGATTTATTTCATTGATCGTGGAGGTCAAGTCACTTATCATGGACCAGGGCAATTAATTGTATATGTATTAATCAATATTAAGCGGCGTAATTGGGGTGTCAAAAAATTAGTACAAGCCTTAGAACAAGCCGTGATTGATTTTTTAGCTAGTCAACAAATTCTTGCTAATCGGCGTGAAACTGCTCCAGGTGTTTACGTTCAAGAGCGTAAAATAGCCTCATTGGGATTAAGAATCCGACGCGGTTGTAGTTATCATGGTTTAAGCTTTAATATTGACATGGATTTAACCCCTTTTCAGGGTATAAATACCTGTGGATATAAAAATTTAGAAGTTACACAATTACGCGATTTGGGGATTCGCAAAAATTTTGCAGATATTACAAAGCAATTTTTGTCGTATTTATTAGATGCTCTGGATTTTAAATTTACTAATGCGTCAACTGTGTGAAGTCATAATTTATTATTCTTAAATAACACGCCAAGGAGCTTTGGAAGAACAATTTAGGATTACCCTTAATTGTTTAAGATCAGATATTATCTCACTCTCACTAACGTGATTTGCTGCCTGACTGCCTTTGTTCTTAAATCTTTTAGTTTCATAAATCCAAGCTTTCCACTCCTATAAAGTCAGAAATTTGTTCGGGAACTTTCATATTATCCTCCAAAAAAAATGATTTTAAGATGATGATTTAGTCTAAATAAAATTACTAGATAAACCGAACGACCTTAAATTCTTCATTTCTAAAAGTCAAGTATTTTTTTGAGTGCTTTTTTGATTGTCTGAACTGTGATTGATGTGATTAAAGGATTAACTATGATTTTGATTATTTTTTTTTATCAGAGTTAATCACATAAATCACATAAATCACAGTTCAGACAATTAATGTGATTGCCCTGATTTGGATGGTTTTTTAATCACAGTTTGACGTAATTTCTAAAATTACTGTAGGTAAAAGTTCTATACTCAAGTGATATTTGAGCTACGCTTACTTAGGAACTTGCATAAAATAATCTCGTCAACTTTGGGCAACCACAAGGGATTGCCCCTACATCATACGGTTTGTAAGGGCAATTCCTTAGAGTACACCGAATGTCAGACAACGAATAAAACCTGTTACAAATCATCATCAGCGAACTGATTTAGTTTTTATTCGTTGTCT
>JALWSU010000328.1 GCA_026993485.1 Thiotrichaceae bacterium
TCAGGCAAGGGAACGCTCAGAATTGAGGATGAGGAATTCCCGTTCAAGAATGGCGATTTTGTTGGATTTCCTGCCAGCGGCACATGAACTGAAAAACACAGGCGATGAAACACTGGTCATCCTGGTGATGGGCCAACGATTGGATCAAGATGTTGCGGACTATCCAGACAAGAATAAGAGGCTATACCGGAATAGCGGGAAGTGGGATTTGGTAGAGGGATTTGGTAGACTTGGCGGATATTGTTGATCCAAGAAAGGCATAACAAGGCGCTACACTAGGCGTAAGTATTAATATTTTAACATTTTGTAGAAAGTATTTCAGGCTGGGCAGTTCAACAATCGCTGAATCTGATTAAGCAAATAAAATGGCAAGTTAATCAATTCAAACTTTCGTTCTATCTGATTTTGTCTTGCAGTTGTTCAACTAAATATTTGCCAGAACTTATTCATTCAGATAGCTCATTGAGCTTGTTTTTTAATCACATAAGAAAGTAATGACTTAATAATTGTTGCCCCACCCATTGCTAATTCTAGTTTAGTATCCATCACCATTTGTGGTGGAATACCTATAGCTGCCAATAAGAAACCAACGTCAATAGAGTTGTCCGGAACTAAAAAAAAGCAGGTTTTTCATAGTTGGAGTCCAAAGCTTTAGCTTTGGTGGGCGACCAGCCAAAGCTAAAGCTTTGGACTCCAAGTTAAATAAATTCTAATAAATCAAACCTTACTTATTCTAATATTGGTTTATGCTCCCAAAGGTACAGCAATGGTAAAATAATGCAGTGCTTCCAAACTTTCCAATTCTTCATTTGAAGAAATGGAAAGTTTGGAAGCCATGAAATCAGGCAATGTGAGTGTTGATTCATAAAACCTCACAATGAACTATGGTATGAAGAACTGAAACAAGAAAGTAAAGTTTAAAAAGTAGGGGCAATCCAGTTGCCCTCATTATTAAATTCCCTTTTCAACTGCTAACAACACATCAATCGCTCTAAAGACACAACACACTGGCTCACCCTGTTTCAAATCTAACTCCGTGACTGTTTGCTTACTCACAAAAGCTTGAAAAATATTACCGCTTTTTAATTGCAGGGTTAACTTAGCACCAATTGGACCCAATTCCGTTTCTATCACTCGACCACAGAAATAATTCCTAGCACTAAACAACAACTTAGTTTTTGCATGCATCAACATAACAGACGATGCCCCGATAATCGCATAAGCCGAACTGCCGATTTTTAAATTTAACCTTTCTAATCCTGTAGGCGTGATTAAAGCAGCAACACGATCTCCGCCTTCAAGTTCAAGCACAACTTCTGAATTGAGTCCTTCTGTATTAATACTAATAACTTTACCTAACAATTGATTAGCAGCACTGGTTTGCATATTGATGATCCTCTTTCTTTCAAAAGGATTCATTTTGCCTTCCAAGCCTTGTGTTACATAAGGAATAATGTGCTCATCAAAAGCCTTATTCCAAGCCTCAACACATTGCTCATTCCAACTCTCAGGACAAAATTTACTGCAATATTCTCCTAAAACTTCTAAGAAAATCTGCTTGAAATTGAGGAAATCTTGTTTAGTCAATTTAAAGCGGCGATGTTTATCACCCAATCTGATTAAATGTGGATGTACCACTTCAGGATCAGCCGCCCTAGCAACAATAGTTAGCGTCCTCACTATTTTTGCCATGTGGCGAGCCATGGACTCTGGAAATAGTGATTTATACTTAGGATACTGCTCAAAGAAGCGACTATAAAACGTTTCCACTAAAGCATCTTGATGTTCTGCTAACTTATCCCAGCTTTCTCCAATTAAATCTGTATTCATAATAGCCTCTAGGTTGCTCAACTAGCAATAATCAAAATCAACATTATATATCATTTAGAAAATTTAAGGGAATACCTAATAATATAAAAATGATTTCTTATCAATAAACATATTTATATACAAAGTATTACAAATATTAGATTAACTAATGAATTCCGTTAAAAAACGAAATATCAATATATTAATACTTTCTTAAATTATGTAATGATAAAAACTTAATACCTTCACAGTTCAGATGAAGCAAAAAAAAGCTAACTCCGCATAGCGCCGTTCGCTTTTTTCAAGGCTGTTACGCACCAAAGTTCTTTGAGAATCAATACCTACAAGGATTGTTATAAATTTCAATTTAATTGAACATCAAGAAAGTTCAACCCTTGTTGTCATGGATTTAGCTCGGAAGCATTCGTAATGATTTTCCGACTCTAGGAGACACAGACACTGCCATTAAGTTAAGCAAAACCTGACAGTTTTTTACAACTGCTTTGTTGTCGTTAGAATTTCAAAGATCTCCGAGGTTTTGAAAACAATCTGAGTTGCGCTTCTGCTAGTATAGACTCAAGCTCTTTTTTTTAAGGATTCTTGAATGTTAGGATCAGCTTTTGAGGGAACCATTCCAACGTTTTGACAATTCAGTCCTATTGATTTCAAAAAATGACGTACCATGATCCGACTACGTTTGAGTTCAGTTAACTTTCTATTTGTAAGATCGCTTCATTGATACTAGGACTATCCATTGACAAAGAAATAAAAAACACGTTAAATGTAAAAACTAAAAATTATATCAAAAAACTTATCATGAGAACTATCACCAAACCATCCACCGAACACTGTACACTTTCTACATACAGATCATTTTTACTTAGTGAACCTAAAAATGCCTCGTGTACCCGCCTATCAGACATTATTGCTAATTTTATTAATATTATTAAAATAACTAGTACTTACGCACTGACAGCAAAAGTTATTTAGGTTTTTTAATAAAAACAAACTGTTAAAGTTTATAACTTACTTGGAGTCCAAATCTTTAGCTTTGGACCGTTCAAAGCTAAAGCTTTGGACTCCAAGGAGAAAATAAAACAATTCGTTTGTCAATGCATAAGTCCTAACTGCTTGAAGATTTTGTTTGAAATGTCTAGTATGAAACGGATAATTTGTTTTTAAACTAAGAAATCAATTCAATTCTGGAGTAGCTTATGAGTGAAAAAATCAACCCGAAACGGGAAAAATTACTTGCGAATATCCGTATTCAACGCTTTACTCCGACTATAAATCGTTCGCCTTATTTTGATAATTTCAAAGTTGAGGTAGAGACGGGGATGACGGTGTTGGAGGTTTTGCGTCAAATTAAAAATACTCAAGATAGTTCGCTAACTTTCAGGGCATTTTGCCGTTCTGCCATTTGTGGTTCTTGCACGGTGCGAGTTAATGGTAATTCTGTCTTGGCTTGTAGTACTCAATTAATGCCGATTATTAAAGATTTTGGCAAGGGTACAGTCACGATTAAACCGATGGCGAATTTGCCAATTATTCGAGATTTGGTAGTTGATATTGATCCAGTTATTGAGAAACTGGCGAAAATGCACCCATATCTTATGGAAAATAAAAACCGTATTCCTGAAACTTTAGAAACGGAATCCTTGATGTCTCAGGAAGAATTGGAGGCGTTTAATTCGCTAACTGATTGTATATTATGCGGGGCTTGTTTTTCAGCTTGTTCGAGTGTTAAGGCTGATAAGAATTATGCGGGACCGTTGACGATTGCTAAAGCTTATCGTTTTTCTATCGATCCACGTGATAATTTTCGTTGTGTACGGATACAAGCTTCAATGGATCAAGGTTTATGGTCTTGTGTTCAATGTCGTAAATGTATCAAAGTCTGTCCTAAAGATATTCGCCCAGCGGATGCGATTCGTAAGATGCGCCGTATTGCAATAGATGATGGTATCCATGATACGCCGGGTTCACGTCGCGCTAAGGCTTATACGGATGATGTGGAAAAATTTGGCCAAGTTAATAAACCAATGTTACCAGTTGTTGTTAATGGTACTAAAGATTGG
>JALWSU010000329.1 GCA_026993485.1 Thiotrichaceae bacterium
CTACAGGAAATCATTGTTTGTAGGGGCAATCCCTTGTGGTTGCCCCTACAGTAAATCATTGTTTGTAGGGGCAATCCCTTGTGGTTGCCCCTACAGTAAATCATTGTTTGTAGGGGCAATCCCTTGTGGTTGCCCAGAGAGGCGTTTTCCTCGTTCCCACGCTCCAGCGAGCGTGGGAACGAGTAAAATGATTTATAAAAAACACTGGAAAAATTATGGATGCAGTCACAGTTAATCACGCTACACAACATTTAAATCATCTGATAAGACAGGTTATTTCTAATGTTGAACCAACTATTATTTGTAATGATAAAGGCGAAAAAGCCTTATTAATGTCTCTTGATGAATTTAATTCCTGGCAGGAAACCTTGTATTTATTGTCTAATCCTGCTAATACTGAACATTTACTTGAATCAATTGAACAAGCAAAACGAGGGAAAGTACAAGAAAGGGAGTTGATTGAACCATGAGAAGCCCTGCAACTCCGTGCAAGGTAACCTTGCACTCCGACTGCATGAAATCCAGTGCGTAAGTAACATCAGTACTTAAGTCTTTAAGTAGGAGGAACTCAACCATGAAAATCCAAGACGCTTACATAGTAGCCGCAAAAAGAACTCCTGTGGGTAAAGCGCGTGGTATTTTTAGTAAAACTCGTCCTGATGATTTATTGGTACAGGTTATCAAAGGTTTATTGGCTAGTGTACCAAAATTGGATAAGTCTGCGATTGAGGATGTCATTATAGGTTGTGCCATGCCGGAAGCTGAGCAAGGTTTGAATATTGGTAGAATGGCTGCATTGTTAGCTGGATTACCAAAATCCGTACCCGGTATGACTGTTAATCGACTCTGTTCCTCTGGATTGCAAAGTATTGCAATTGCAGCAGATAGAATTAAAACTGGTAGTGCAGATATCTTAATCGCTGGAGGTGTCGAAAGTATGAGTATGATACCAATGAGCGGTAATAAACCAGCTATGAATCCGCTTATTTATACTGATGAAAATAAAGCAATTGCTTATGGTATGGGTATGACAGCGGAAAAGCTGGCTAAACGCTGGAAAGTTAGTCGAGAATCACAGGATGAATTTGCGTTTGAAAGCCATAAACGTGCTTTGGCGGCGATTGATTTGGGTCAGTTTCAAAATGAAATATTTCCGGTAGAAATTACTCAAACTAAGTTTGATTTAGAACAGGGGAAACCTTTTTATAAAAATCTCACAATTGATACAGATGAAGGACCAAGAAGGGATACCAGTTTAGAAGCTTTAGCCAAGCTGCGCCCAGCCTTTGCAAAAAATGGCAGTATTACAGCAGGTAATAGTTCACAAATGAGCGATGGTGCTGCGGCAATCTTGGTTTGTAGTGAAACAGCTTTAAAAAAATTTAATTTAACCCCATTGGCGAAATTCTTAGGTTTTAGCGTTGTAGGGGTTGAACCAGAATTTATGGGCATTGGACCAGTTAAAGCAGTTCCAATGGTATTAAAACAAGTTGGACTTAAACAAGATGATTTAGAATGGATAGAATTAAATGAAGCCTTTGCTGCTCAAAGCGTTGCTGTGATTAATGAACTGGATTTGGATAAATCACTAGTCAACCTGTTAGGTGGAGCAATTGCATTGGGTCATCCTTTAGGTGGCACGGGTAGTATTCGTACCGCTACATTAGTTCATGGTATGCAACGTCAGCAAATGAAATTTGGGATGGTGACTATGTGTATTGGTGTTGGTATGGGAGCAGCGGGGGTGTTTGAAAGAGTGTGAAAAACAGACCTCCGAGGTTTTCAAAACCTCGGAGGTCTTATTAAGGAGGTTGCCATGAAAAAAATCTGGCTAAAACACTATCTAGGAGGCATGAAAGCGGAGATAAATCCAGATCAGTATCCTTCATTGTTGGAATTATTAGATGAAAAATTTACTCAATTTTCAGATCGCATCGCTTATTCATGCTTGGGTACTGATATTGATTATAAAACCGTTGATGAGAAATCCAAACAATTTGCTGTCTGGCTGCAATCGAAATTCTCAAAAGGCGATAGAATCGCGGTTATGATGCCCAATTTATTGCAATATCCAGTAGTGATGTTTGGTATTTTAAGAGCAGGTATGGTTGTTGTGAATGTTAATCCGCTTTATACTGCTAGAGAGTTGGAACATCAGTTAGTGGATGCACAAGCGCAAGCTATTATCGTGCTTGAGAATTTTGCCCACACGGTTGAAGAGGTTTTGGATAAAACTGAACTTGAAACAGTTATTATTTCCAAAATCGGGGATTTTATCTCTTTCCCATTTTCTGTGATTGATAATTTTGTAGTTGAACATGTTAAGCACTTAGTGCCGCCATTTGATTTACCGGCAGCAATTCCTTTGAATAGCATAATCAGTAGTGCTGACATAAAAAATTATGTCAAACCGATTCTCAATGGAGAAGATATTGCCTTTTTGCAATATACGGGTGGAACTACTGGTGTTGCGAAAGGTGCGATATTAACGCATCGTAATATGATTGCGAATATCTTACAGGCTTTGGAATTTGTCAAATCCAGTGACAAAATTTCAGCTTCTCGACAAGAAATCGTGATAACAGCATTACCTTTATATCATATCTTTAGTTTATTGGCGAACTGTCTGACATTTACTTGTATTGGGGCGCAAAATGTCTTAATACCCAATCCTAGAGATATAAAAGGATTTGTCAAAGTGCTGAAAAAATACCAATTTACCTTTATTTCTGGAGTTAATACTTTATTTAATGCTCTATTAAATAATCCAGATTTTGCCAAACTGGACTTTTCAAAACTGGCATTAACTTTAGGAGGAGGTATGGCGGTACAAAGTAGCACCGCTAAACGTTGGTATGAGGTAACAGGTTCAGTTTTACTTGAGGCTTATGGATTAACCGAAGCTTCACCTGCCGTTTGTATAGACCCAACGAACTTAAAAGCCTTCAATGGCAGTATTGGGATACCAGTACCTTCTACTGAGATTTCAATACGGGATGCTGATGGCAAAGAATTAGATTTTGGAGAAAAAGGCGAATTATGGGTTCGGGGGCCTCAAGTAATGCGCGGCTATTGGAATAAACCCGAAGAAACCGCAAAAGTCTTAACTCCAGATGGTTGGTTAAAAACTGGTGATATTGCGACAGTAGATGAAGATGGTTTTGTCTATATCGTTGATAGAAAAAAAGATATGATTTTGGTATCTGGTTTTAATGTCTATCCGAATGAAATTGAAGAAGTCTTAACAAGGCATATTGACATTATTGAAGCGGCTTGTATTGGGATACCAAGCCCAAAAACTGGAGAAACGGTAGAGGCATTTGTAGTATTAAATAAAAACTCAAAGCTCACCGAGAAAGAGATTATTGAATATAGTGCCAAAAATCTGACAGCTTATAAAGTACCAACTGTTGTGAAAATGGTTGATCATTTGCCGAAAAATAATGTTGGTAAAATTTTAAGGCGAGAATTGCGAGAGCAAGTCTAAACTGATGAGGTTTTTGAGCGCTAACATTTTTCTTAATACTTTATATAGCACTACCCGTTTGTATAAAATACAGCGATTAAACCTGCCAGGTTTTTAAAACCTGGCAGGTTTGTACTGAACTAAATCGGGTAACGCTATAAGTACCAAACCATGAATTTTAGTATTGGAGCACAGCGATTAAACCTGCCAGGTTTTTAAAACCTGGCAGGTTTGTACTGAACTAAATCTGGTAACGCTATAAGTACCAAACCATGAATTTTAGTATTGGAGCACAGCGATTAAACCTGCCAGGTTTTTAAAACCTGGCAGGTTTGTACTGAACTAAATCGGGTAACGCTATAAGTACCAAACCATGAATTTTAGTATTGGAGCACAGCGATTAAACCTGCCAGGTTTTT
>JALWSU010000330.1 GCA_026993485.1 Thiotrichaceae bacterium
GTGATTTACTATAGGGGCAATCCCTTGTGGTTGCCCTTGTGTAGGGGCCATCCCTTGTGGTTGCCCTGCGCTGGAGCGTGGGAACGAGAAAAAAAAAGGGCAACCAAATTGCCCTTTCTTAGTTCGTTAGCTTACAAATTACAAACTATAATACATATCAAACTCAACTGGATGAGTAGTCATTCGTAAGCGAGTAACTTCTTCCATTTTCAGCTCAATATAAGCATCAATCAAATCATTAGTAAACACACCACCAGCGGTTAAAAACTCACGATCCTTATCCAGCGCATCCAATGCCATATCCAAAGAATAAGCAACTGTCTGAATATTCTTCTCCTCTTCAGGTGGTAAATCATACAAGTTCTTATCCATCGCTTCACCTGGATGAATCTTATTCTGAATCCCATCCAAGCCTGCCATCAACATGGCACTAAACGCAAAATAAGGATTTGCGCTAGAATCAGGGAAACGTACCTCAATACGGCGAGCTTTGGGATTAGTCACATAAGGAATGCGTACCGAAGCAGAACGGTTGCGTGCAGAATAGGCTAACAAAGTTGGTGCCTCAAATCCTGGTACTAGACGCTTATAACTATTTGTAGAGGCATTAGTAAAAGCATTAATTGCGCGAGCATGTTTTAAAAGTCCGCCAATATAATACAAAGCCGTTTCGGATAAATTACCATACTTATCACCAGCAAAGACATTATTACCATCCTTGCTCAAAGATTGATGCACATGCATACCATTACCATTATCACCAACCAATGGTTTTGGCATAAAAGTCGCGGTTTTACCATAACCAGCAGCCACATTCATAACCACATATTTCAATATCTGCACTTCATCGGCTTTTTTCACCAAAGTATTAAAACCAACACCGATTTCAGCTTGTCCAGCAGTAGCAACCTCATGGTGATGAACTTCAACTTTTAAGCCCATTTCTTCTAATGTGAGACACATTGCAGAGCGAATATCATGTTGCGAATCCACTGGAGGTACTGGAAAATAACCACCTTTAGTAGAAGGACGATGACCTAAATTACCATCTTCATAAACTTTTTCTGAGTTCCACCCAGCCTCTTGAGAATCGACTTTACAAAATGAGCCGCTAATATCTGCTCCCCAACGGACATCATCGAAAATAAAAAATTCATTTTCTGGACCAAAATAAGCAGTATCAGCAATACCTGTTGATTTCAAATAATTTTCCGCACGTTTTGCCAGTGAACGAGGATCGCGTTCATAACCTTGCATAGTTGCTGGCTCAATCACATCACAACGTAAATTCAAAGTGACTTCATCAGTAAATGGATCCAGAACCGCAGTCTCAGCAACTGGCATCAAAATCATGTCAGATTCATTAATACCTTTCCAGCCCGCAATAGAAGAGCCATCAAACATCTTGCCCTCTTCAAACAAATCCTCGTCAACAACATGTGCTGGTACAGACACATGTTGCTCTTTACCTTTGGTATCTGTAAAACGAAAATCAATAAACTTGACTTCATTTTCCTTAATCATGTTTAAAACATTTGCAGCGGACATATAAAATCTTACCCTTTATTTAATTATCAATGATTAAAATTTTGGCAACCACAAAATAAGCATTGCCTTAAAACACTTTAATGATAGCATAAACCATGCTCAAAGTAATAATCTTTATAATTATACTTACCAATCATAAAATTACATCCTTTCTAGCAAATACTACTTTGTTAGATTTATCGCAATAGCTAATTCTATTTGTCGCAAATATAACAAATTAATGATTAATGTTACGCATTCTCTAGGACTTACGCACTTACAGTAAAAGTTTCTTAGGTTTTTTAATAAAAACAAACTGTTAAACTTTATAACTGACTTGGAGTCCAAAGCTAAAGCTTTGGACTCCAAGCATAACAGGGCTTAATATCATGGCAGTGAGGCTGAAGCCTGAGAATCAGAATGCGTAATATCAGTTAATGATAAAAAACATTTATAGCATGAATATGCTTTTCTTCAAGAGTTAAGGCACTAAAACGTTTAGATAAAGCCTCTGCCTCTTTTATATTTGCCACAACACTTAAAGGTAAATAAACATCAACTATTAACTCACCTGACAAATAATGCAAAGTGACATTTTCAATTTTATCAACAATAGCTAGACATTCCCAACACTCGCGTAAACGGGCTAGAATTTCATTCCGTAATGGCAAATCCAAATTTGGACGAAATTTTTCATCATTTTCAGGATCAATATGCACCAAGACATCAGCAATTGCTTCGACTTTCTCCTTTAAATGTTTACGTACAATTTCACCTATTTGATGTCCCTCAGAAACACTAATACGAGGATCAACTAAAATATGCACATCAACTAAAGCCTGACTACCCATTTTACGAGTGCGTAACTGATGCAAATTCTGAACACCATCAACAGACTCAATAATATTTTTAATCTCAGCTAATTGCTTTTCATCTAAACCAGTATCGACTAAATCTTTAACTGCGTTCCAGCCCAATGACCAAGCAACATAGGCAATCATCAAACTAACCCCAATCGCTGCCACTGCATCCAACCATATTACCCCAGCCATACTACCTGCAATACCAATCAAGACAATAACTGAAGAAATCGCATCACTACGATGATGCCAAGCATTGGCACGTAACATATCCGAACTAATACGTTTAGCAACATAAATAGTATAATGAAACAAAATTTCTTTAATCAAAATAGATAGCGCGGCAACGACTAAAGTAACAATTGAAGGTTCTAATAACAACAATTCAGGTTCAAACAAACGTCGCCCAGCATCTATCAACACCCCTAAGGCTACCAAAAACAGCAAGGCTGCAACCGCAACAACAGCTAAAGTTTCAAAACGTGCATGTCCATAAGGATGTTCAATATCAGCATCTTGTGTACTATATTTAGCCGCTACCATTACTACGGCATCACTAATTAAATCCGATATTGAATGCAAACCATCAGCAATTAAGGCTTGTGAATGCCCCAACACTCCAAAAATAACTTTTACAATACTCAATACAACATTGCCAACTACACCAATTAATGTAACATTGCGTGTAGCTAAATAACGTTCTTCTTGTGAAATCATATTAAATTATTATCCTAATTAAGTACCCGTGCAAGAATAATCTGATATATTGGAGTCCAAAGCTTTAGCTTTGGTACGACCAGCCAAAGCTAAAGCTTTGGACTCCAATAAGTTAAATAATTTCTGGTTCAGTACATAAAGCATGAATTCAAACAACGAAAAATACACCCAAGCATTGCAGCGTTTACTAAACATTATGAATGAATTACGCGAAAAATGCCCTTGGGATAAAAAGCAAACCTTAGAATCTCTACGCCATTTAACGATTGAAGAAACCTACGAATTATCAGATGCTATTTTGGCAAATGATTTAGAAGAAATCAAAAAAGAACTCGGCGATTTAATGCTACATATAGTGTTCTACTCCAAAATTGGCGCAGAAAAACAAGCTTTTGACATAGGCGACGTGATGAACAGCGTTTGCGAAAAATTGATCAGCCGACATCCTCACGTTTTCGGCGATGTCACAGTTGAAAATGAGGCAGAAGTTAAACGCAATTGGGAACAACTGAAACTCAAAGAAAAAGGCGGCAATAAAAGCGTACTAGCAGGAGTTCCTAAGTCATTACCTGCTCTAATTAAAGCTCTACGGATTCAAGAAAAAGCCCATAGTATGGGTTTTGATTGGCAATATAAGGAACAAGTCTGGGAAAAAGTCGAAGAAGAACTACGCGAATTTCAACAGGAAAGTAACAAGAATAATAAACAAGCCGCCGAAGCCGAATTTGGTGATATATTATTTTCACTGGTGAACTACGCACGCTTTATCGA
>JALWSU010000331.1 GCA_026993485.1 Thiotrichaceae bacterium
GATCGTTAGTTCTATAACCTCCGGAGGTTTTTCGGCGCTCCAGCGTAGGAACGATGAATTTTTATATTTTTAATATTATTAATGTTTTTAATTATATCAGCTAAATTCTTTATTGGCTAATTATTTTTTCGCCGTAAAATATGGAACTATTAATAAAGGAACAGATAATTCACATACTAACATTTCACAGTTCATACGCGATTTTATCCCATCTTCATGCTTTGGGCGTGGTGAACCAATAATAATTAAATCAAAATTAGCCGATTTTGCAGTTTCAATTAAACATTCAGCAGGCTTGCCCATTTTTATAGTTGTACTATAATTAATACCTAGTTCCTCAGATTTACTACGAACTCGATTGACAGTTGCTTGAATATCTTTCTCTAATTCCCATGCAAGATACTTGCCATAATTAATTTGAGTAATGGCATTATTTAACCAATCATCGCCTAACATGCCTTTCCAAAAATCAGGAACTACAAATAAATGATGTAGTTCACTGTTTAAACTACACATATTTAAAGCTGCTTGTTCGGCTGCACAAGCTCCTGGAGTTCCATGACTGGCTAATAAAATATGTTTGTTATTCATATCTTATCCATAGCTTGTCGCAATTCCCGCAAAAACGCTGGTATAGTTTCCAGTAACTTATCTGGATTCTCGGTTTCTATCCGTTGCACAATGGCACTGCCTACAATTACAGCATCGCTAATTTTTGCAATTTGAGTTGCAATTTGTGCATTTTTAATTCCAAAACCAACACCGATGGGTAAATTGGTATATTGACGAATTTCTGCAACTTTATCCGCTACTGCTGAAATATCTAAATTTGCACTACCTGTAACTCCTTTTATTGAGACATAATATAAATATCCTGCTGATTTAGCAGCTATTTTTTTAATGCGTTCTGAAGTAGTTGTAGGAGCTACTAAAAAAATTGGAGCTATATCATGAGCTTGTAATAATGGCTGAAAATCGCCCATTTCTTCAGGGGGTAAATCTACTATTAATACGCCATCAACGCCAACTGTTTGGGCTTGTTGGGCAAATTGAGCATAACCCATGATTTCGATTGGATTTAGATAACCCATTAGTACAATTGGCGTAGTTTGGTTAGTCGCCCGAAAACTTTTAACTATATTTAGGACAATTTCTAAACTTGTACCTGCGGCTAAGGCGCGTTCACTAGCACGCTGAATTACTGGCCCATCTGCCATTGGATCAGAAAACGGAATCCCTAATTCGATAATATCTGCCCCAGCATCAACTAAAGCGTGCATCATTGGTTCGGTAAACTTCGGGCTAGGATCGCCTGCGGTAATAAAGGGAATTAAAGCCTTACGTTTATCTGCGCGTAGTTTTTCAAAACAATTATTTAAACGGTTCATAATTAGATTTCAATTCCTTCTAGCGTAGCAACAGTATGAATATCTTTATCCCCGCGTCCAGATAAGTTCACAACAATAATTTTATCTTTATCTAGCGTTGGCGCGAGTTTTTGGCAATAGGCGAGAGCGTGACTAGATTCCAATGCTGGCATAATGCCTTCCATACGGGTTAATTCATGAAAAGCGGTTAAAGCTTCTTGATCTGTAATAGAAACATAGCTAACTCGCCCAGTATCTTTTAACCAAGCATGTTCAGGACCCACACCAGGATAATCTAATCCAGCAGAAATTGAATGAGTTTCAATAATTTGCCCATCTTCATTGCTCATTAAATAAGTTCGATTACCATGCAAAACGCCAGTTTTACCCGCACACAAAGGCGCAGCATGATGCCCGGTTTCGATACCATCGCCTGCCGCTTCTACACCATACATAGCAACAGATTCATCCTCCAAAAATGGATAAAATAAACCCATAGCATTAGAACCACCACCAACACAAGCAATTAAGACATCAGGCAAACAATTAGCTTGAGCCTGTAATTGTTCACGGGCTTCTCTACCGATAATAGCTTGAAAATCGCGCACCATAGCAGGATAAGGATGAGGACCAGCAACTGTACCAATAATATAGAAAGTATTATCAATATTAGTCACCCAATCACGCATAGCCTCATTCAGCGCATCTTTTAAAGTTTTAGAACCAGATTCAACCGCCCGCACCTCCGCACCTAACAAACGCATCCGATAAACATTAATAGCTTGCCGCTTAATATCTTCAGAACCCATATAAATAACGCAATCCATACCAAACCGAGCTGCAACAGTAGCAGTAGCAACCCCATGCTGCCCCGCACCAGTTTCAGCAATAATACGCTTTTTACCCATACGCTTAGCCAAAATGGCTTGACCAACAGTATTATTAATTTTATGTGCGCCAGTATGATTTAAATCCTCACGCTTCAAATAGATTTGCGCCCCACCTAAATGAGATGACCAACGACTAGCGTAATACAAAGCCGATGGCCGACCGACAAAATGTTGTAAATCTTTATCAAGTTCAGCAATAAAATCAGCATCTTGCATGTAATGCTCATAAGCTTGCCGCAGTTCCTCCAAAGGCTGCATCAAAGTTTCAGCAACAAAAATGCCACCATAAACCCCAAAATGACCATTTTTATCAGGTAAATTATTTTGGTATGACAAATTGAACTCCTTTATATAAACCAAATACTAAAGTTTAACATATCTGAACTGTGATTAATCTGATTAACTTTGATTAACCCTCGCGCCCCAGCGTGAGGAAAAGTGGGATGTTGGAGTTCAAGGTTACCTTGCACTCCGATTGACGCTTGGAGTTAATCTCGTTCCCACGCTCCAGCGCACTCTCTTATACAGAATTTTTTAAATAATTGATTTAATTGCGTTTAATTCTGAAACGCCTCACAGGGCAACCACAAGGGATTGCCCCTACACTAACTGTTTGTTTGTAGGGGCAATCCCTTGTGGTTGCCCTTGTGTAGGGGCAATCCCTTGTGGTTGCCCTTGTGTAGGGGCAATCCCTTGTGGTTGCCCTGCGCTCCAGCATAGGAACGAGAGTAACGGTATTTATACCATCCATAACAGAAAGAATAGTACCAAGCATTAGTTATTTACTCCTTTTTTGATAACTGCTGATAAAAACGGATTAAGTCCTAAAAAAGTGGGATTAAAAGGTGTTTTAAGATTAAAGCTAATAGGAGTGCAAGCTAACCTTGCAACTCCAGTTCAAAGTTACCTTGAACTCCGAATTAACTTATTGAGCAATTTTAATCTTATCATAATTAGGACTTAGGCACTGACAGCAGAATTTTTTATTTTTGTTAATAAAAAAATAAACTGTTACAATTTATAACTTACTTGGATTCCAAAACTTTAGCTTTGGACTCCAATCTAAGGAGAAAATAAAAAAATTAGTTTGTCAATGCGTAAGTTCTAGTTTAGTATGTTTTAGATAGATTAATTTTGATAGAATTGATAATTCTAGGCTTAGGCATTAATTTTATTTTTGGAGTCCAAAGCTTTAGCTTTGGTTACTGGTCGCCCAAACGAAGTGAGCGAAACGAAGTAAGCGAAGCTAAGCTAAAGCTAAAACTTTGGACTCCAACTAAGGTTTTGGACTCCAACTAAAGTGACAAATGGAAAATTGATTATGAAACTTCAGCTTGAGTTGAATGATACTAACACTTATCAAATCCAGCGTTTTGATTTAAATTCTGTAACAATAAATGATAAAGTCTATTCGCATAATCTAATTATTATGCCAAACTATCTAAATGAGTGGTTAGTTGAAAGTTTTGAAAGCTTGGAAGCGAGACATTTTGAGCAAATAAGAGCTTTAAACCCTGAAGTGGTGTTATTAGGAACTGGACAAAAAATACGTTTTCCATCCTCAGAATTGTTGAGAGCTTTGATTAATGCTGGAATTGGGGTAGAAGTTATGGATACCGCAGCGGCGATTCGCACTTATCTAGTTCTTGCAACAGAAGGCAGAAAGGTTGCTGCGGCTTTATTATTCAAGTAATTGCTATTTTTTTTAAGTTAAAAAACTGTATCCTTATCCAATCCGTCAGTTTCTAATAATTGTCGTAAACGTTTCAAAGCTGTGATTTGAATTTGTCTCACCCTTTCTCGGGTTATACCCAGTTTTTTTCCTATTTCTTCTAATGTAGATTCCTCTTTACCGTCTAATCCAAAACGATGTGCTATAACAGCACGTTGTTTGTCATTTAGTTGAGATAGCCATAATTTCAGTTGTTGTGTTATTTCAGAATTTTGTAACAATAACATGGGATCAAGATTAAGTTCATCAGTAACAGTTTCAATTAAGGACTTCTCTGACACACTGTTCAAGGGATTATCTATTGAGGTAACACGTTCATTAAACTGTAATAATTTTTCTATTTTTTTGCGTGGCTTATCAAGTGATTTTGCTATTTCTTTGGTTGATGGTTCATGATCCAAATTTTGTGATAAAGTGGCACTAGTTCGTAAACAAGCACTAATGTCTTTAAAAACATGAACTGGTAATCGAATGGTGCGGGTTTGATTCATAATCGCACGAGCCATTGCTTGTTTAATCCACCAAGTTGCATAGGTGGAAAAACGAAAACCTTTTTCTGGATCGAATTTTTCAACTGCTCGCATTAAGCCAAGATTGCCTTCTTCAATTAAATCAAGCAGTGCTAAGCCTCGGTGCATATACTGGTTAGCTATTTTAACAACAAGGCGTAAATTAGCTTCAATAATGTGGTTACGTGCTGTTTCATCACCTTGCTGGGCTAATCGCGCATATTTAATTTCTTCCTCTTTATTCAACAGCTTATGTTGACCAATTTCATTAAAGTAAAGAATGGTTGCATCTTTTACTGGAAGGTGCTTGAATAAATCTGGTTCTAAAGATTCATAATCGGTTTCATCTTCTTCTGGAAGCAATAATTCGTCATCATCATCCATAATTTACTTACCTTATTATTTTCATAGGGTATTATTAAAAATCCATCAGTTGGTATAGTTATGAACTACTGATTTTATTTATATGAATTTTTTCTTATATTTTGATACAATCATTTAATGATTATAGGACTTACGCATTAACAAACGAATTTTTTTATTTTCTCCTTGGAGTCCAAAGCCTTAGCTTTGGACTCCAAGTAAGTGTTCAATTTTAACAGTTTGTTTTTATTAACAAACCTAAAAAACTTCTGCTATCAGTGCGTAAGTCCTAGATTAATTATTTATTAATTAAAAAAGCTTTGGCTTCAATTAATTTTAGGGTTTATGTATAGATTGAATAATATTTATTGATTTTATTTTAATATCCCATTATACTGCATTACCTTGATAAGTTTATTAAAATAACCATTTATTATTAATAATAAAGCGTTTTGATTAAAACCATATCTTTTTTAATGAATTGTGATCTATCCTAATGAGTTTTAAACCAAGTCCAGATCAAAACAGATTTGAAACAGGCGCAGCAAAAATACTTGCTGTACAGTCACTTTTGACTGCTGGCCTTGCGTGGGCGTTTTATTACTATCAGGGATTGTTAGCCGCACAAGCCGCATTATATGGGGGTTGTATTGTGATTTTTAATGTTTGGATTATGAATCGTCGGATGCAAGCGGCAGCTAAGATAGCTCAAATCGCACCAGGACAGGAAGTTAAAGTATTTTATATAGCGGCTGTACAAAAATTTGTTTTTACCTTGGGATTTTTTATATTAGGTATGGGGCTGGTTGGTTTGCCGCCTATACCAATGTTGGTGGCGTTTGCCATTGTCCAGATAGGTTATTTTTTTAATGGACAAGGTGCATATCATAATCATAAATAGTTCTATATTAATGGAGTAGCAAGCGTGACAGAATCAGGAGGAGGGCCTAGCTCAGTTGAATATATTCAACACCATTTGACGAACTTATCTATTGGTGAAGGTTTTTGGACTTTACATTTAGATACTTTCCTGTTTGCGGTTGGTTTGGCAATTTTATTGGGCTGGGCCGCAAAAAAAGTTGGGGATAATTTAGATCCAGATAATCCTACAGGATTGCAAAATTTTTTGGAAATCTTTTTAGAATTTGTGGAGACACAAGTTAAAGATGCTTTTCAAGGTTATAATCCGCTGATTGGCCCTTTAGCTTTTACACTTTTTGCCTGGATTTTTTTGATGAACGCAATGGATTTATTGCCTGTTGACTTTTTACCTTGGTTATTAAGTTTAGTTGGGGTTCATCATTTAAGAGTTGTACCAACAGCTAATTTAGATACTCCTTTAGCATTGGCTGGTAGCATTTTTGCACTGATTATTTTTTATAATATCAAAGTAAAAGGGCTATGGGGTTTTATTAAGATGTTTTTATTTCATCCCTTTGCCGCAGGTAATATAATCGCTAAATTACTCTTAATGCCGATCAATATTATAATGACAACGATTGAGGAATTGGCGAAACCTATTAGTATGGGATTACGTTTATTTGGTAATATGTTTGCAGGTGAATTGATTTTCGTCTTGATTGCTTTATTGCCTTGGTGGATTCAATTTGTGCCTGGGAGTATATGGGCGATATTCCATATTCTGATTATTACTTTGCAAGCCTTTATATTTATGCTATTGACGATTGTTTATTTGAGTATTGCACATCAATCAATGGATGAAGAGCATTAAACAAAAAGAATTGAGCCTATAATTAATTTGCACTCTAGTTCCCACGCTCCAGCGTCTTGGAGTCCAAAGTTTTAGCTTTAGCTTCCAAGTATAAAACAGCTTACTTAATTAATGGCAGTGATGCTGGAGTGTAGGAACTAGAGTGCGTAACAGAAGTGAACTAAAAATTTTTTTACTTAAACTTTGACATTAATATAAGGAGACTATTGAATGACCTTAACCCCTGAATTGGTTACAGAGCTTTATGCTTCAACAACCTTAATTGTTGGTATTATGCTTGCGGCTGCTGGATTTGCCTCAGCACTTGGATGGGCAATGATTTGTTCTAAATATTTGGAAGGTATTGCTCGGCAACCTGAAATGAGAGCACAATTGATGACACAAATGTTATTTACAGGCGGCTTGATGGAAGCCTTTCCAATGATTGTACTGGGTATGTCTATGTGGTTTATTTTTGCTAATCCATTCTTAGGAGCTGTGAAGTCAGCTCTTGGTGGCTAAATATAATTGTCAATTACCCATTCAAATCTTCTAATAAACGGGAGTTGGCGTGAGTATAACAATCACACTTTTTGGACAACTTATTACTTTTGCAATTTTAGTTGCGTTTGTTTGGCGTTTTTTATGGTCTCCAATGACGGAGATGATGGAAGAACGTCGTAAAAGAATTAATGAAGGTTTAGCAGCTTCAGAACGTGGCAAGCAAGAATTAGATTTAGCTAAACAAGCTGCCACATTACATTTGCGTGAAGCTAAACAAACTGCGTCAGATATTATTACCAGTGCGAATAAGCGTGGCAATAAGATTATTGAAGAAGCTAAAGAGCAGGCGGTTGCGGAAGCAAAGCGTAAGCTTGATGCCGCCATGAGTGAAATAGAATTAGAAATTAACCGTGCTAGAGAAGATTTGCGTAGACAGGTTTCCAATGTGGCACTAGCCACAGCCGAAAAGATTTTAGAACGTGAAATTGATCCAGCAGCACACCATGAATTAATTGATAAAATGATTCAAAAACTATAAAGAGTAGGCGGTTGATGTTATGGCAGAAATTGCAACCTTGGCACGTCCCTACGCAAAAGCGGTGTTTGAATTAGCAATTGAGTCGGATAATTTTGATGAATGGTCAAATAACTTAAGTTTTTTAACCAAAATCATTGAAAATCCAACAATAAGCGCAGCTATTGATAATCCGGAACTGGGTAAGAATATTTTAACTAATCTTTTACTAGATGTCTCTGAAGAACATCTAAGTGAAGAAGCTAAGGGGTTACTCAAAATCTTAGTAGATAACCAGCGATTAAAGGCAATACCGCAAATTGCACTTCAATATGAACAATTAAAAGCAGAACATCAGGGTTATATCAAAGTCGATATAGTCTCTGCCTATTCGCTCAACCAGCCACAAGAGCAGGAAATTAAAGCTCGCTTAAACAAGCGGTTAGGTAAATCTGTTGACATCAATTTTACAGTAGATAAATCGCTGTTGGGCGGTTTCCTGATTCGTGCCGGTGATGAGGTGATTGATGTTTCTGTGAAGGGTCGTCTTGAACAATTAGCCAGCGAATTGCGCCGTTAAAGCGAGAGAATAATGCAGCAACTGAATCCATCAGAAATTAGTGAATTAATTAAGCGTAGAGTCAAAGATTATGACTTGACAGCGGAATCCCGTAGTGAAGGCACCGTAGTTAGTATCACTGATGGTATTGTCCGTATTCATGGCCTTGCTGATGCTATGCAAGGTGAAATGCTAGAATTTCCGGACAATAGCTTTGGTATGGCACTGAACCTTGAACGTGATTCTGTAGGTGCGGTCGTATTAGGTGCTTATGAACACATTACGGAAGGTGATAAAGTTAGATGTACTGGACGGGTGCTTGAAGTGCCTGTAGGCCCCGAATTATTAGGGCGTGTAATTAATCCGTTGGGGCAACCGATTGATGGTAAGGCTTCTATTAATACTGAAAAAATGTCGCCCATTGAACGCATTGCTCCTGGTGTTATTAGTCGTCAATCAGTTAGTGAACCAGTGCAAACGGGTTTAAAAGCTATTGATGCTATGGTTCCGATTGGACGTGGGCAACGTGAGTTAATTATTGGAGATCGTCAAACGGGTAAAACCGCCGTAGCGATTGATGCAATTATCAATCAAAAAGGTACTGGAATTAAATGTATTTATGTAGCGATTGGGCAAAAGGCATCTTCGGTTGCCAATGTGGTGCATAAATTAGAAGAGCATGGCGCAATGGAGCATACTATTGTTGTTGCAGCAAATGCTTCTGATGCCGCATCTTTGCAATTTATTGCACCTTATGCAGGTTGTGCGATGGGAGAATATTTTCGAGATCGCGGCGAAGATGCGTTGATTATTTATGATGATTTAACCAAGCAGGCTTGGGCTTATCGTCAAGTGTCATTGCTGTTACGTCGTCCACCAGGGCGCGAAGCTTATCCGGGTGATGTATTTTATTTGCATTCCCGTTTATTGGAACGCGCGTCTCGTTTAAATGCTGAGTATGTGGAAAAAATCACTAATGGTGAAGTAAAGGGTAAAAGTGGTTCTTTGACAGCTTTGCCAATTATTGAAACGCAAGCTGGTGATGTCTCAGCATTTGTGCCGACAAATGTTATTTCTATCACTGATGGACAAATATTTTTGGAAACGGATTTGTTCAATGCGAATATTCGTCCAGCTATTAATGCGGGCTTATCAGTTTCGCGTGTTGGTGGTGCGGCGCAAACCAAAATCATTAAAAAGCTTGGTGGTGGTGTACGTTTAACTCTAGCACAATACCGCGAACTAGCAGCTTTTGCTCAATTTGCGTCGGATTTAGATGAAAATACCCGTAAACAGATTGAACGGGGTCAACGGGTGACGGAGTTGATGAAGCAAAAGCAATATTCTCCTTTGAGTATTGCGGAAATGGCTATTTCTTTGTATGCCGCTAATGAGGGTTATTTAGATGATGTTGAGGTGAAAAAAGTCGTTGATTTTGAGCGGGCTTTACATAGTTATATGGCATCTAATCATGCGGAGCTACTGGCTAAAATTAATGAAAGTGGCGATTATACGGATGAAATAGCGAAGAGCTTTAAAGCGGCTTTGGATGATTTTAAGGCAAATCATACTTGGTAAGTTTTGTATGTATCTATAGCTTTTTAGATAAATATTTTTAAGCTAAACCTCCAAGGTTTTTAAAACAAAACCTCGGAGGTTTTTGGCCAAAATCTTTATCTGAAATACTATAGGGTGGGGTGGGTAAATCCACCTTAGATTTCATAATTCCGTTCAGCTTAATCAAGCTATAGCACTACCCGTTTGTATAAAATACAGCGATTAAACCTGCCAGGTTTTAAAAACCTGGCAGGTTTGTACGTTTGTACTGAACTAAATCGGGTAACGCTATAATACATTTTCTATACTTCCTTATCATTGCAGCAGCCCTACAAGCTAGATGCCAAAAACTTTCTCCTTCCATTTTTATAAATGACTAAAAAGTAAAAATCAAAATATACACTTTGGAACTGAATTATGGCAAGTGGAAAAGAAATCCGCACTAAAATTGCAAGTATAAAAAGTACACAAAAAATTACTCGTGCCATGGAAATGGTAGCCGCTAGTAAAATGCGTAAGGCGCAGGATAGGATGTATAGATCACGCCCTTATGCCGAAAAAATTCGAGCAGTAATTGGTCATTTAGCACATGCTCATCCTGAATATAAACATCCCTATATGATTCCGCGTGAGGTTAAGCGCATTGGAGTCATCATTGTTTCTTCTGATCGTGGCTTGTGTGGGGGATTGAATACTAATATATTTAAACTCTCTATTTCTGCTATGAAAGAATGGCAAGATAAAGGGTTTGAAATTGATTTATGCACGATTGGAAATAAAGCAGCTTCGTTTTTCAAACGTCTTGGTGGCAATATTGTTGCACAACCAACTAATTTAGGCGATATGCCCTCTCTTGAAGACTTAATTGGTGCAGTAAAAGTGATGTTAGATGCTTATAATGATGGCAAAATTGATCAATTATTTGTTGTCTATAATAACTTTGTTAATACCATGACACAAAAGCCCACTCTGCAACAATTATTGCCGATTAAAGCCGATGAAGAAGATGAAAAACTGGTTCATCATTGGGATTATATTTATGAGCCAGACTCACAGGAAGTTTTAGATGGCTTATTAATGCGTTATATTGAATCGTTAGTTTATCAAAGTGTGGTTGAAAATATTGCCAGTGAGCAAGC
The DNA here is from genome assembly GCA_026993485.1 of Thiotrichaceae bacterium. Taxonomy (GTDB): domain Bacteria; phylum Pseudomonadota; class Gammaproteobacteria; order Beggiatoales; family Beggiatoaceae; genus JAUXCJ01. The sequence continues at coordinate 10,846 of JALWSU010000331.1, forward strand.
AGCACGCATGGTGGCAATGAAGAGTGCTTCAGATAATGCTGGTAATTTAATTGATGAATTTCAGTTGGCTTATAATAAAGCTCGTCAAGCTGCGATTACGCAGGAATTGTCTGAAATTGTTGCTGGTGCGGCGGCAGTATAAATTTATTTACGTTCACCACATTCATAAAGAATTATTTATTTTTTGAAAGAGGAATTTTATAAGATGAGTTCTGGCAAAATTGTGCAAATTATTGGTGCGGTGATTGATGTTGAATTTCCGCGAGAAGCAATGCCAAAGGTTTATGATGCTTTAAAAGTCGATGAGAATGGTTTAATCTTGGAAGTCCAACAACAATTGGGTGATGGTATTGTTCGTACTATTGCGATGGGTACGACTGACGGAATGGGGCGTGATTTAACTGTTACTAATACAGGTAAACCAATTAATGTGCCTGTTGGCGAGAAAACCTTAGGCCGTATCATGGATGTTTTGGGCAATCCAGTTGATGAAAAAGGTCCGATTAACGAAGAAACTACTTGGTCAATTCATCGTAAAGCACCTAGCTTTCAGGAACTATCGGCTAGTAACGAATTATTGGAAACCGGAATTAAGGTTATTGATTTGATTTGCCCTTTTGCAAAGGGTGGTAAAGTCGGTTTATTTGGTGGTGCTGGGGTTGGTAAAACCGTCAATATGATGGAATTGATTCGTAATATTGCGATTGAGCATAGTGGTTATTCAGTATTTGCTGGTGTTGGTGAACGTACCCGTGAAGGTAATGACTTTTATCATGAAATGAAGGAAAGTAAGGTTTTAGATAAGGTGTCACTGGTTTATGGGCAAATGAATGAACCTCCTGGCAACCGTTTGCGTGTGGCTTTATCAGGTTTAACAATGGCCGAATATTTCCGTGATGAAGGGCGTGATGTTTTATTATTTATTGATAATATTTATCGTTACACTTTGGCTGGTACCGAAGTATCGGCATTATTAGGACGTATGCCATCGGCAGTGGGTTATCAACCTACACTTGCTGAAGAAATGGGAGCTTTACAAGAGCGAATTACTTCAACCAAAGATGGTTCTATTACTTCAATTCAAGCTGTTTATGTACCCGCAGACGATTTAACCGATCCATCTCCGGCTACGACTTTTGCTCACTTGGATGCTACTGTCGTCTTGTCTCGTCAAGTCGCCGAATTAGGTATTTATCCAGCAGTGGATCCGCTTGATTCTAGCAGTCGCCAACTTGATCCTTTAGTTGTTGGAGATGAACATTATGAAGTTGCACGCGCAGTGCAAGGTACTTTGCAACGTTATAAAGAACTAAAAGACATCATTGCCATTTTGGGTATGGATGAACTATCTGAAGAAGATAAACTCACTGTTGCTCGTGCGCGTAAGATTCAGAAATTCTTGTCGCAACCTTTCTTTGTGGCTGAAGTATTTACAGGCACTTCTGGGAAATTTGTTTCTCTGAAAGATACCATTGCTGGTTTCAAGGGAATTGTCAATGGTAAATATGATGATTTACCAGAACAAGCTTTTTATATGGTAGGTAGCATTGAAGAAGCTATTGAGAAAGCCGAACATCTTTAAATAGGAGTCATAAACATGGCAATGACAGTGCATGTAGATATAGTCAGTGCTGAAGCCAATATTTATTCTGGTATGGCTGAGATGGTCATTGCGCCAGCGGTACAAGGCGAAGTGGGTATTTTGCCGCTTCATGCCCAATATATAACTCCGTTAAGTGAAGGCGCAGTCAGGCTTAAGCTTGGCAATGATAAAGAAGAATCTTTTTATGTGTCAGGTGGATTCTTAGAAGTGCAACCGCATGTAGTTACAATATTATCAGATACTGCGCTACGGGCGCATGATATTGATGAAAAAGCGGCTTTAGAAGCCAAGAAAAATGCCGAAAAACTGTTATCAGATAAACAGGCAGACTTTGAATATGCTAAAGCTGAAGCTGAATTGGCGGCGGCAATGTTGCAATTACGCGCTCTGGCAAGGTTGCGGAAATTGAAGAAATAATGGTTTTGATTTTTCTATAATCAATCATAATTTACTCGCTACCACGCTCCAGTGTCACTACTGTAATTAAGTTAAGAATTATTTTGGAGTCCAAAGCTTTAGCTTTGGGCGACCTGCTGCCAAAGCTAAAGCTTTGGACTCCAATATGTTAAATAACTTATGTTACGCACTCTATTTATCACGCTGGAGCGCACTCCTTTAATTGCCACTACAGTAAATCATTGTTTGTAGGGGCAATCCCTATATGCGCCAACTTTAGCTGTTTCTTAAATAAAAGATTTTTTAAGAATAAGAACAGGTTAAAATCATCAATTATTAATGATTAAGAGAATATAGGAACTGGTTGTTCAGGATTAAACTGAAGCAATTTTCTTATATTTTTGGGTATGGTTTGTAATTTTCGGCGAACGTTCAAATCACACTAACAGAGCCGCAGATCAGTTATCAACACGCCAAAATAGTACCCCTCATTGGAGCAATTTCTGATTTTAACAATTTCCAAGGTTTTTAGGACTTACGCACTGACAGCAGAATTTTTTTAGGTTTTGTAATAAAAACAAACTGTTAAAATTTATAACTTACTTGGAGTCCAAAGCTTTAGCTTAGCTTCGTTTACTTCGTTTGAGCGACTGTCTAAAGCTAAAGCTTTGGACTCCAATATATATTGTGTTTAAGAACAAATTTGGTTCTGGTTCCCAAGCTGAAGCTTCACTGCCATGGTATTAATGGATGGAGTACAACTAATGGAAAATAACGAATCAAAATCAACTCATTTAGTTCATGATTTCTAAACGGTTTTATTCGTTGTCTGACATTCGCTGTACTCTTTTTAAGGCTTAATACTATGGCAGTGAGGCTGGAGCGTGGGAACTAGGGTTAAACCTGCCAGGTTTTTAAAACCTGACAGGTTTAATTTCTGTCGTAGTTTCAAAGACCTCCGAGGTTTTTAAAACCTCGGAGGTCTGATTTAAGGATTATAAGGATTGTTTAATCAATCGCTTCTAAGCTCCAACAATCCTGTAAATCCTTTTAATACCTTAAAATTAAGGTTCAGACAATGGGTGCAATTTATACGGTTTCCATTGTCTGAACCTTGATTACAAAGGATTATAAGGATTGTTTAATCAATCGCTTCTAAGCTCCAACAATCCTGTAAATCCTTTTAATCCCTTAAAATCAAGGTTCAGACAATGGGTGCAAATTATTTGGCACTCCTACGAGGTTTTAGAAACCTCGTAGGTTTGCCCATCTTGTAACTCCTACCACAGCTAAGTTAGAAGATCCTCGTTTCCACGCTCCAGCGTGGGAACGAGGGTAAAGTTAATTCAGAGTTCAAGGTTACCTTGAACTGGAGTTGCAAGGTTACCTTGCACTCCTATTAGCTTTAATCTTAAAATACCTTTTAATCCCACTTTTTTAGGACTTAACCCATTTTTATCAGCAGTTATCAAAATAGGAGTAAATAACTAATGCTTGGTACTATTCTTTCTGTTATGGATGGTATAAATACCGTTCGTGATTTTTACCAAAACGTGAGTGGAATTATAACACCAAAAGAGGATAATCAGATATTACAACGAATTGAAACTAAAATTGAGCGACTGAATGATAAGATTTTATATGCTCAAAATCTGGAATCTGTTAAAGATATTACCCAAACTCGTCAGCGAAAAATAGATGATTTGCGGAATATACGGGAATTTTTAGAACCTGT
>JALWSU010000332.1 GCA_026993485.1 Thiotrichaceae bacterium
CCTACATCACTGTTTGTAGGGGCAATCCCTTGTGGTTGCCCTTGTGTAGGGGCAATCCCTTGTGGTTGCCCTTGTGTAGGGGCAATCCCTTGTGGTTGCCCTGCGCTGGAGCGTGGGAACGAGAGTAACGAGAGTAATTCTTGGTTCAGTATTAAAAATCACTTTATCCACCATGCCGATAAGGAATATATTCAGGTTGCCACATCGCTTGTTTAATGACAGCCCTTAATTTCTCATCGGAGAGTCGTATCCCTAAACCAGTATCGCGTGCCTCTTTGGCAACGGCAAAAGCAATATTTTCTGAAACTGTTCTAATATCTTTAAGATCAGGAAGTAACACTCCCTTGGCAGCAAGTTCTGGCGGTACCATAGCTGTTAGTGCTTTTGAGGCTACAACAAACATTTTGTCAGTGATTTTCGGTGTCATGGATACAATCGCACCTAAACCTATTCCAGGGAAAATGTACATATTGTTGCATTGTGATATTGGGTATTCAATATTGTTCATAGTCACTGGCGGAAACGGACTACCAGTAGCAATAATACAGTGGCCATTAGTTGCTTGCAAAGCTTGTTCAGGTGTGCATTCGCATTTAGTATTTGGATTGGAAAGCGCAAAGATAATTGGTTTTTCAGTATTCTTTGCCATTTGCGATAGCACTTCTTGAGTAAATGCGCCTGCTATACCACTGGTGCCGATTAAAACAGTTGCCTTGGTATTCAATACGGTATCAAAGAGGTCAACTTTGTCAGACTTACGGATTTGCCAATCTTGGGTAATTGCACGCTGGCGAGCAAAAGGTTGTTGATATTCATGAGGATTCATGTCATCAAAAACTAAACCATTGTGTCCAATCGGATAAATCCGTTCCTTTGCTGCTGCCATAGTTAAGCCTTCTTCCATCATGGCGTGCATTAAAATAGTTGCAATACCATAGCCAGCTTGCCCAAATCCAAAGAAAACATAGCGTTGATCTTTGAGCTTTTGATTCTGGCTAAAAAGAGCCGCAGACAAAGCTGCAATGGTAGCTGCACCAGTTCCTTGAATATCATCATCAAAAGAACAAATACGCTCTCGATAACGGTTTAAGAGTTTCAAGGCATGATGTTTACCAAAATCTTCCCACTGTAACAAGGCGTGCGGAAAACGGCGTTTCACTGCATTCACAAATTCTTCAATGACTTCGTAGTAACGATCTCCAGTTAATCGTTCGTGTCTAAGTCCTAAATAAAGTGGATCCTTGAGTAGTTTTTCATTATTAGTTCCCATGTCGAGTAAGATAGGTAAGCATAAGGCAGGATGAATACCAGCACCGACTACATAAAGGCTAGTCTTGCCAACTGGAATTGCCATGCCGCCAACGCCTTGATCGCCCAAGCCAAGAATGCGTTCGCCGTCAGTAACAACAATGAGATTGATGTTGGCAAATGGCGCATTAGCTAATATTGTGTCAATTTTGGCGATTTGATCAGCGGCTATGTACAATCCCCTTGGCCTACGGAACATATGACTATAAGTTTTTGCAGCCTCGCCAACGGTTGGAGTATAGACAATCGGGAGCATTTCTTCAGCATGTTCCAGAACTAAACGGTAAAACAAGGTTTCATTGCGGTCGAGCAGGGCGAGTAAAAAGATGAATTTTTCAACAGGTGTCGGTTTCAATGAATAGTTTTCATAAACACGGATAAGCTGCTCTGCAATAGTGGAATTATGCCTTGGAAAAATGCCATTGAGACCAAGCTGCTCACGTTCTAACTCAGAAAATGCCGAACCCTTATTATAAATTGGATGTTCTGCTAATTGCTGCCCAGTAAAAGGTACTTCTAGGTATTTTTCACCAGTCATTGGATCGATTTGAATCGAAAATTTGTTCATTTTAGTTCTCCAACTGTTTGTTGTTTCAGCACCACGCTTCCTTTGGCAACACCTATATCTATAGCGATTTAGTCTAAACCTCCGAGGTTTTAAAAACCTCGGAGGTTTTGGTTTTTAGCCAATCTTATATAATCTTCCCATCTTGACAAACAATCAATTGATTCTCTTTAAAGGGACACCAAGATTCTTTAGATAATGGCACACTAGCAAATAAGGTAATGTACTCCTCTGTTGTGCTAGCTTTTAAGTTCATATCAATCAGATTATTTAAACGCTTGTGAGTTTCCTCGTTCCTCTGAAGATAATAAAGTCCTGGCGGTTCAATCTTACGGTTTAATTGAGTACGCCGATTTGCAAATGCAAATAGGTACTCTCCATCGCTATAAATTATATTTGAGGGTCCTAGACGCGACCACTTAGAGAAGAGTTCCGATAATACATCAATTCTTTGCTCTAAGCTTGGCGGAGATTCTTTATCCCAAAGCGAATCTACACTATCCATTAAATTACAAAATGCAAATTCAGAGTCAGTATTACCTATAGGTTTATATTTATTGTAAACACAGTGAGTTTTGAAATCTTTTAAATCACCATTATGAGCAAAAACATGTATAATGCCATGACTTTCTCGTGAAAATGGCTGAGTATTTTGTAAGTTTATTTCACCTTGTGTGGCCTTTCTTATATGTGAAATAACACATTTACTATAAATTTCATGGTGCAATAGAAAATTCATCCACTTACTGTATGCTGCGGGCTTTTCCTCTCGATATATCTGGGCATACTTTCCATAATAGTAAGCCAAGCCCCAACCATCACAATGTGTTCCTGTTGCACAACCATGCCGTTTAAACTCATCCAGTGAAAAACGCGCCATAGTTGGCTTACTGCTAGAGAAAGCAAAAAGTTCACACATACTTACACCCATCCACAATCATAATTTTTTTACATTCGGAATTGAATTAACGTTAAAATCAGACCTCCGAGGTTTTGAAAACCTCGGAGGTCTTGGAAATTTAAATTCGAGCATGGAGTGCAAGCTTACCTTGCACGACTGGTTCAAGGTAAGCTTGAACTTCAACAAGGATTTATCCCGCAGGGATCGGCACAATCACCCGAAATTCTTCCCCCAGTTCTTTGAACTCTACCTCAGTACCTAATTTTAGCACCTCTTGATAAACCATAGGTAAGCCTCTACCTAACTGTTCCACATAACGTAGGTTCTCCATAAATTTTACCAATATGGGGTTACTGGCATAAGAAACACCTGCTTTTAATTTTTCAATAGTTACTGTATTCGGTAATCTACCTGGACTTATAAATTCAATTCTATCATTAAACATTAATAAACGGATTTTTGAGCCTATAATCGCATAATTTCTATGTACACAAGCATTAACTAGCAACTCTCGAAAAACCTTCATAGGAGGATAGACGCGCAAATTTTCACGTTGCCCGTTTTTAATTTCAGACGGAAGAGGTAAACTATTTTTGATAATAGCCAAACAACGATCAATTATGAATGGTAAAGGGCCACTAATATTTTGTTTATCAATTAATTCACTTTGCATTTCCTGCCCAGCAAAATGACCAAAACTGATACCAGATTGTGGTAAATATCGTTCCGGATTAATGCCAAAAACTAGTAAACCACCTATAGTAGTTTGTCCATCTTCATTGAGAATATCGGTATTGATTAGTAAGCGTTGTTTATCTTTTTCCGATTCTCTGGAAAAATCTATTTGATATTCGCCAAAATAACGATCAAGTGCCGTGAAATTCAAATCACTAATTGTGCTACCTTCAACACCATTAGCATCGTAGTGAAAAACACCAGAAGCTTGAAATAAACGCATAAGTTCAGATTGTGAAGCGATACGATTAGTAGTTCCTATGCGAATATAGTATTTACCCCCCGTTTGATAAGGTTTGTCTTTACCTTTGCCCACCACAATTTCTGCTAAGATTTTATTCTCAATGGAGTGTTTATGACATTCTACATCGAGTGCAGGAATGATACTATTTCTGGCGATATTCATCACCCATTCTTCTAATAAAGTGAAATCGGTTCGAGCAATGCCAGACACAACACCATCATCTGTAACTCCCAAGAGAATTACACCACCTTGGCTATTAGCAAAAGCAACCATTTCCTTAGCTAAAGATTCGGCTCTAACTCCGTATTCTTTGAATTCTACTGAAGAATTCTCTCCTTGTTGAATAATGTATTCTAATTCAGAAGACATAAATTAGTACCTTATTACGATCAAGTTTTTTTGGCTTAACAAATCGTATTTTTATTGTTCTCGTTGTTCTCGTTCCCAAGCTCCAAAGGGCAACCACAAGGGATTGCCCCTACAGTAAATCATTGTTTGTGGTGGCAATCCTTTGTGGTTGCCCAGCTTTGGACTCCAATATCTTACAAAAGTACTTAAAATTTATATTGAAGTTGCAACATCAAACGAGAAGCATTATTTTGAGCAATCTGATTTTCGGTTATAAAAGCCCCCACCTTGAGCCACGCATAAATCCATTGAAATTGTAGCGACTTAGAATAATCAAATTTAAGTACCCAGTCAATTTCATCACCAATATGATCATATTGATTATTAGCCACTTGATATTTGTAATAACTCCATTTGTCTGCTTTTTCAGCTAAGTAAAAGCGATGATAAGCGATTTTTAAATTCAGTTTCGGGTGAGGTTTCAAAAAGAGGTTAATTTGATTATCAATCATATTACCCCAAAACATGGCATCCATCCGCCCATAGTGTGTTCCATCTGTCGAGCCAAAAGGTCTAGCGAAAGTGGTTACTTCATCATTATTCGGATCATTATCGCCGCTGGCATAAACACGCCCTATCACAATTTGGGGTTGCATTGGCAAAGTTTTAAAACTGTAGCCAAGTTTGAGAACATAAGCGTAAGCATTAAGATTCAGATCAGGCTTGTCTCGCCGATGAAAAGCCCCATTTTCTTTGACCGCAGTAATATCATAATTAAACTGATGAAAATCTTGATCATAAAGTCTAAAACCAAAGAAATAGCTATCCTCTTGTTTGCCATTATTATAAAACAAGGCATTTTTCCAAACAAAAAAGGGTTCAATCGCTCCTTTGGGCGCAAAGTGATAATGAGAATAAATGCCAACACCTTGATAGGCATGTTTTGCAGTTAAACTAAAGCTTTCAGGGTCTTTAGTTTTGGTTTGTCCATACAAAATGTCAACAAAATTGGAATCTTTGTTATAAGATAGACGAGCCGCATCCCAAAGCCAACCTATCGAATTTCCCCATGAGCCGGGGCCAAAAATCCGTCTATCACCATACCAGATTTTATAACGACCAACTCGAAGACTAAAATTATCATTCAATTGCGTTTCCAAATATCCATCAAATAAATCCAAATTCTCTTCATAAGGGTCCATCACATATTCATTAACCGTCCCCTTATTTTTAATAAAATCATTCTGTTCCAGCGACCAACCCCAAACCCTAGAATCATATAAATGCAATTTAGCCCTAATTTTCGCTGATTTATAAGTCCAACCCAAAATTACACGTTGCAGCCAAAGATGATCGTTTGATTTACCCGTTTTTTTACCTTTGAAATTAATACTATCATCACCATAAGCGAGTTTATTTAAACCGTCCCAAATTTCAAAGCGTTCCCTAATTTCACCATCAAAACTGAGTTGAGCAGCCAAAGCTGGTTGTATCACCGCGAGAAAAATCAGGATAAGTTGTAAATATTTCATTGTGTTATCATAAGGGCAACCGATTGCCCCTACATCATAATACGGTTTGTAGGGGCAATCCCTTGTGGTTGCCCACAAGTGCTTAGCCCTTATATCCAGAACATGGCAAGCAAACTGGCTTACCTTCTTTGACACGCGCCTTGTTTTCCGCAATGACTTCTCCACAAACGGAACAATTCACCAAATCAAAGCATGGTTTCGGAGCCTCAGCTAAAGGATAATCAAAAACCTCAGAAACGGTGAACAAATCTTCATCCGATTTCGTCAACAGATTTTCAACTAAGGCTTTACTAATATCTAAAGGGACATCAGTAGGCTTAACTCCTTTATGACGCATTTGAACGAAAGGAGATTTAAAAGAAGCTTCCATAACTTCAGGGCGTACCGACACGCGAACTGCTTTTTTAGTCGCTTTATCTACCAAACTAAAAGCCCATTTACCATATTCAGTACGCTGAATTAGCCCTTTACCAAAAGTACAACCTGTTGCCATTTGTACACCATCAGCAAAACAGCCAGCAGCATGACCAGTACCAGTTTCAACAAAAACTAGCTTAGCCATATTGAGTTCCCTATCACAACCCAAGCCTTTTAGGGCAGCTAATCCAGCACGATAGCCTAGCGGCATTCCTCCGCAAACATGCCCATGAATAAAAAAAGCTGACTCAAAGAGTTTATCCCCAAGTTCGCCAAATGCCTTACCTTTTTCACCAAAATATTGCATGGTGCTAACTTGTTCAGGTTTCATAGTACATCTCCTATTATTTAGGGTTAATTAAAAGAAAATTTTCCAAGAGAACTTAATAGCAACAGAAATCAATAAAATACCAAACATTTGCTTAATCCATCGGGCTTTCATTTTCTCCTTCATCACTTTGGCACCGAGTTGAGCACCTATAATGACTGCAATCGTACAGAAAATCAGAATTTGCCAATTAAAATGACCTTCAGCCGCATGACCTAAAAATCCAGAAAACGAAGAAAATAAAACGATAAATGCTGAAGTAGCAGCCGCTTGTTTAGTCGGATAGCCGACTGCCATCATCATAGGCACAAACAAAAAGCCTCCACCTATGCCTAATAACCCCGACGTAAAACCAATGAACAAGCCACCAATACCCGTAAGGATTGCTCGTGTTTTAAAGGCAAGTAAGCTAGTTGGCTCCTTATGGGAAGCACTTAATAACATTTTTGAACCAGCAACAATCATAGCAAAGGAAAATAATCCCATCAGAATATGGGTAGGAATCAGATGGGTAAAATGAGCCCCTACAGGAGCAGCCATAATCGCAGCCAAGATTATAGGAGCTGCCCCTTTAACATCGACCATTTTGGAACGGTAATAATAGATAGCAGCGGATAAGGCTGTAATACTATTCAGAAATAGCCCAGTTGGAATAGCAACATCTTTGAGATCAAAGCCAAACCATGTGAATACTGGAATATATAACATCGCCCCACCAAGTCCTAGCATGGAAAAGATAAAGGCTAAAACAAATATGAGCAATAAAAGTATTATTGGCATTTTTATTTGTCCGGTTAAATTAAAAAGAAAATAAGCTCATTTACTCTTACTGTGTTTTTGTATATATCTTCATGTGCGAATATATATATTATAAAAAAATAATCAAGACTATTAAAAAAAATATTTTGGCAGAGGACGGTCCAAAGCTAAAGCTTTGGACTCCAACTCTTATATATAGGAGTCTACAATTCTATAAAGAGATAGACAGTCAAGAACAATCCTAAAACTCCTACAATCCAGTTAGTCATCATACCCATATTCAGGATGTATCCAAAGGGAATCTCGTTTGGCTTTAGGGTTTTTAGCACTCTCTGGTGTTGTATTATTGAAAAAATGGCGATAATAGTTGCAAGTAAGATTAAAATTGTACCAACGAGAAAAGAAACATGGCGTTGAAAGATTTCCAGCTCGTTTTTACCGTTGATTTGTAAAAATAAACCAAAACGTTCGATAACAAAACCAAAAGCCATTAAAGCAATACTAGTCCGATTCCACGCTAATAATGTACGTTCAGCGGCAAATAGGACTCTTGGATCATTTAAACTAGACATTTATTTTAATTCTATGATATTACAGGATGAAAAAATAAGAATTTAGCCTAATATTCACTAGACTAAAGTCAACATAATACCATAAATCGTCATAATTTGGAGTACAAAGCTTTAGCTTTAGCTTTAGCTTTAAAAGCCCGTCCGATAGGTTTTTTATCAATAGAGTTGAGTTGTTGCCAAATAATTTGCACCCATTGTCTGAACCTTGATTTTCAGGGATTTAAAGGATTTACAAGATTGGGTTAGAACTGATTGATTAAACAATCCTTACAATCTTTATAATCCTTTGTAATCAAGGTTCAGACAATGGAAACTGGCAGGGTGGGGATGTATTGTTAGTCACTAAGCTGTTAGGACGCTAGAGCGTCCCTGAATGGGTTCCAACGCTGGAGCGTTGGAACCAGAATATTGGTAGGTAATATCTTTAGCTTTTAGCTTTTCGGCAGATTTACGGTTAAAACTCCATTTTTATATTCAGTAGTCATTTTTGCCGCATTTACTGCCGATGGTAAAGTAATGATTCTCTCAAATTGTCCGATAAAGCGTTCACTTCTGAGAACACCTCCACTGTGCTCCTCATGTTTTTTATTAGTTTTAGCGGAAATTTTCAGTTGCTGATCTTCCACTGTAACATTAATACTGGATTCATCAGCACCAGGAATATCTGCCTTTACAATAAAGCGATCTTTTTCTTCTTTCAAATCAATCGTTGGGTGAAAATTGAAACCCTTAAAAATCGTCGATGGAGTATTATTCAGATGAGAATGAAATTGCCCAAAAATACTATTCATTTCATTCTGCAATTTCTGAAACTCCTCAAACGGATTCCATTTGTCCGTTTGCCAGTTGAAAGACGATAACGGTTGCGATTCAGTCGTAGTAATCGCCTTTGATGCGGATAGGCGTTGTACTTGTTTAGAAAGCTTATAAGTATAATAGCTTTGTACGCATATTACTATAAGTAAGATTATGCCTATAATGATGAGAATAGTTTTCATTTTCAATCTCCTCAAGAACAGACTGACAAAAAAACAATCCATAAATATCCCCTCAGCTAGCTAGGCTGGAAGTTGCCTAACCTAAGCGAGAGAATAGCACTCAAAAACTATCAAAAATGAGAGTTTATGAAATCACTCAATGAATGTTTCACTTTGTCGAAAAAACCTGTACCAGATTTTCCCCCTTCGGTCTTTTGTTGAATTTCTTCAATCTGTTTGTAAAAGTTTTTGTACTCCTTTTTATCTCCATAACCAAGAGCCGCAGCCATTTCAAGCTGATATCGAGAGTTTTCTAACAAGTCACTAAGGGCTTTGTTATCCTTATCACTACGCTTGTCTTTTTCAGCTAATTTTTCGGCTTCTATCAGCATGTGTTCAGCGCGTATAACTGGTAAAGCAATGACATGCTTAATGATTACAACCGTATCAAGAGCAGCTTGTAGCGCCGCTTTGGCTTCGTCAAACTTATCTTTGTCGATAAGTGGAATCACAGCCTTAATGGCATCAGGATAAGTCGCTAGTGGCAGATTAGCTACACTAATCACGACTTCACTGGCTAAATCTTTTAAAAGAACACGCGCCTTTTGGACTTGCCCATCTTCTAATAACTCTAGGGCTTCTTTTTTCGCCTTTTCGATGGTTTTCAAAGAAGCGTATAGATCATGGGTTGTCACCCTCACATCTATTGGTGCGAACGCGAGTTCTGGATTTCTGGTAACGATGATTTCTAGCTTACCAACCACCTTTTCTAGTGCGGCAAGAGCATCTGCCTTTTTTTTGGCTTCTAGTGCGGCTAAGGCATTCCTAGTTTCGTTAATAGCAGCAACCGCTTCATCAACGATCTTTTTGCGATTTTCGCTAGTTTTAGCTTCTGTTACGGATGTCACCTGTTTTTGTACTGACTCGGTGATATTCGCTTGATTACTCGGTTGGCTCATGGTTTTATCGCCTGCATAACTAGGGTTTATCACAGACAACAGGCTGAACGAAAGCAGCCCTACTATTATCGGTTTTACAAACAGGTTTTTATTCATAATTATTTAGTTCTCTTAGTTAAATTGATTGACAATCTAAGGTAAGGGTAAGCTGATTGCCCCTACATGTAGGGACAATCCCTTGTTATTGCCATTCCGCAATCGTTAAGCAGTACGTACCTCAATCTTTCTAGGTTTAAACTGCTCCCGTTTCGGAATGTGTAAGCTAAGTACGCCATCTTTCAGACTGGCATCGATCTTTTCAGTCTCTAACTCTGGACTTAGGGTAAAACTACGGCGATAATGGGTGGCACGCACATCAGCGTAGGATGCCTCCAGATTTTCTGGCATGGAAATGTTTACTTCACCTTCAATCAACAGAGTATCCTTGTCCACATGGATATTTAATTTGTCGTTGGACACACCTGGCAGATCAGCCTTTAAGGTTAAACCAGTCTCATTTTCATAGACATCTACTAAGGGTCGTAAGAATACTTCTGGTTGCTTCTTAGTTTGAACTTCGCCAGATTTCTTGGTAGTGACTTCTTTAGTTTCGCTCATGACAATGTCTCCTTCGGTTCCGATTATTTGACCTGAATTTGTTTTGGCTTGCTTGCCTCGCTACGTTGTACTGTAATATGCAAAACACCATTCTTATAGCTGGCATCTACCTTATTAGGATCAACATCAGTAGGTAGACTTAGTACTCGTTTGAACTCACCACTAAAGCGTTCTTGCAAATAGTAGTTATCTGCTTCTGGCATTTCAATTTTGCGTTCCCCGCTAATACTTAGCGTATTATTCTGGATTGAAATATCCAGTTTTTTGGGATCTAGTCCAGCAGCAAACAAGTAAACATCCACTTGTTTGTCCGTAGTTCCAACATTAATGGCTGGCCAAGCACCGTGAGCCACTGCTCGAATATTAGCTGGAGTTGCCCAAACTCCAAACGCATTATCTATCTCACGTTGTAATCTTTGGAATTGATCCAATAAGCTTAGTTCTGGAAACATACCAAACATAATAAGTACCTCCTCGTAGTAAATAAAATGGTTGTACCTAATCACAATTCTATGTAGGCACAACTTGTGCCACACATAAATAATGGCATAACTAGTGGATCAAAGAGGTCAAAATGATCAAAAGATTGGTTTTTTATACGGCCATTTTGGCCGGGTATTGAAAATTAATTTCTTGATGACTTTTTTTCCCCTTGATGGGGGTAGGAGGGGTCAATGCCATTAAGTTAAGCCAAACCTGACAGGTTTCCAAAACCTGTCAGGTTTATTTTTAGTTTACTTAATGGCAGTGATAGGAGGGGTGTGTATAAAATCCAAGCTAAACAGCCGACTTTAGTCGGTATAATTTCCACCAACACTAATTGTAACGAACTTATCTGGGTGAACTCGTCGCTTAAATGCGTCTTTTATCATTTCTAATGATACAGCCTCAATTTTACTATTGAATTGATTTAAATAATCCAATGGTAAATGATAAAAGCCAATAACAGCTAAGTAGCCAAGAATCGCACCATTATTTTTAATTCGCAGCGGAAAGCTACCAGTAATACCCATTTTTGCTCTTTTCAGTTCAGCCTCGCTGGGGCCAGTTTCAATAAAGTTGCGTATTGTGCTTTCGAGTATTTTTAAGGCTTCTTGCGCTTTTTCATTGCGGGTTTCTAAGCTGGCTAAAAATGGTCCTGCCACTCGTTCTGGTGAAAAATAACTATAAGTGCTATAAGCCAAACCGCGTTTTTCGCGCACTTCTTCGGATAAACGTGAGACTAAACCACTGCCACCTAAAATGTAATTTCCAACATATAAGGTAAAATAATCTTTATCTCCCCGCGCTATGCCAGGTTGTCCCATTAAAATATGGGTTTGTGTGGATGGATGGTTTATATTTACACTTTTGGCAAATTTTAATGCTGCTACTGGTGGTAAAGCTGGAGCTGCTTCTCCTTTTGGTAATTGAGCTACAAGCTTATTAGCAATTGCTTCGGCAGTTTTTCGATCTACTGCGCCAACAATTGCGACAAGGGCATTTTTAGCGACATAGTAACGACTATGAAAGGCTTTAACGTCTTCACGGGTTAATTTGGCGACGCTTGCCATTGTGCCACTGGGTAAGTGGGCGTAAGGATGTGTGCCATAAATGGCTTTATAAAATGCTCTAGTTGCAATATCACTTGGTGATTGTTGTTGATATTCGAGATTAGCAAGCATTTGCTGTTGTACTCGTTGAAACGGTATTTGCTCAAAATCTGGATTTGCGAGTAAAACCGAGAGCATATTTAGAGCTGGTTCTAATAGTTCAGATTCTGAGAGGCTGCGTAAACTAAATGTTGCCATATCCCGATCAACAGCATTGCTGATTATTGCGCCCAAGTTATCAAAATGTTCCGCAATTTGGTTAGCAGAATATCCGCCAGCACCTTCGTTAAGTAAGCTGTTTGTAAGTGTAGCGAGACCATATTTATTCCCATCACGAGCACTGCCAGCATCAAAGACAATTTCAATATCTACCATTGGTAAATCTGGTGCTGGGACGTAATAAACTTGTGCGCCGTTATTGGTTTGCCAATGTTGAATGGTCGGGATGGCAAAAACTGTGAGTGGCGAACTAATTAACAGTAAAAGTAAAGCTATGCTAAAGTAGTGAAGTTGTGTTTTTAAGCCCATGTTATTTATTACCTTTTACGGGTTGTGGTTCTAGGACTGCTATAGTGAGTCGTTTATCTATCAAGTATTTACGTGCCACAGCTTGAACTTGTTCAGCAGTAACAGCTTTGATGTTATCTAAATAGCTATCAAATAATCGCCAATCAAGTCCGACTGTTTCCAAAAGACCGATTTTCATACCTTGATAAAAGATAGAATCTAATTCATAAACCTGAGAAGCGCGTAATTGAGTTTTAACTCGTTCCAATTCGACTTTATCTACAGGCATGGTTTGCAATTGTTTAATCTGTTTGCGTAAAGCTGCTTCTAGATCGCTAACACTATGATTTTTAGTTGGTATGCCGCTAATGGTAAATAGTTCGGTTAGACGGCTAAAGTTATCATAACTAACACCAACACTAGTTGCAATTTGTTCACCTCTAACAATATGTTTAGATAAACGCGCACTGTCGCCGCCATCCAAAATGTTTGCTAGAACTTCTAAGGCATAAACTTCCCATTGGTTTTCTTTACTCAAGGTGGTGAAAACGGGGGTTTTGTAGCCCATAATTAAATAGGGTAGTTTTGCGGGTAATTTAACTGTAATCCGTTTTAATCCCAGTTGTTTTACTTCGGGACGCTGATAAGGTGGGATAATCTTAATTGGTTTAATAGGACCAAAATATTGTTTAGCCAGAGCTAATACAGCCTGTGGTTCCACATCGCCAACGACAACCAGAGTTGCATTATTGGGAGCATACCAACGTTGATACCAAGCTTTTAAGTCGGCGATGGTATAATTTTGAATATCATTCATCCAGCCAATAACAGGATTTTGATAAGGACTAGTTTGATAAGCCGTAGCCATAAAATATTCCGAAGTTAGGCTAGTTGGACGATCTTCAGTACGAGTGCGACGTTCCTCAGCAACGACTTGCCTTTCTTTCAAGAATTCTTTATTAGTCAAAATTAAATTACGCATTCGATCAGCTTCCAGTTCAAAACTGAGATAGAGACGACTTTTTTCCAAAGTTTGAAAAAAAGCAGTGTAATCAGTTCCCGTAAAAGCATTTTCACTCGCCCCATTAACAGCCATAATGCGAGAAAATTCACCAGGTGGATGTTTTTTAGTACCTTTAAACATCATATGCTCTAACATGTGAGAAAGCCCAGTTTTACCTTCCTGCTCATAGCTAGCACCGACTTTGTACCAAACTTGGCTAACAACAACTGGAGCGCGATGATCTTCCTTAACGATCAATTTCAAGCCATTATCGAGGCTGAACTCATGAACTTCGCCTGCTATTAGTGAGGATGATAAGAATAAACTTACGAAGACGAAACTTAAGGTAAGTGATTGTTTTTTTTGTAACATTAATTACTCCTAATTAATTAATTAAGGTTGAACTGTAATTGGTGTGATTAAATGATGAACTATGATAAAAAAAACAATAATCAGAGCAATCACATAAATCACATACATCACAGTTCAGACAATCGGGTGAAATCTTTAAAATAGAGTTATACTTTCAAAAGCCATTTTGTCTAAATCAGCTAATATATAGGTTGCAGGTAATCCGCCAACTGCACCAACAGTTCCAGGATTACATAAAACGGTTTTGGTTCCTTTGATATTGGTTAAGTGTTGAATATATAAATGATGCGAATGTCCGCAACAAACTAAATCATAGTCGCCAGTGAGTGCCATACCTTTAGCATAATGGGGGTAGTGAACTATAAATATACGTCGCTCTCCTAGAATTAAGCTTGCATCTTGTCCATAATAATGAATCTTACTATTGGGAGAATGGGCAAGTTTTGATAAGCCATAAAGATCGCCGGTGTTGTTACCATAAATTGCATGGATAGGTAAGTCATAAGGCTGTAATTTTTTTAAGGTGCTTGGTGCGACTATGTCTCCACAATGTAAAACTGCTTCAAGCCCCCGTTTTTTAGCATCAGCTACTGCTGCACAGAGTAATGGAATGTTGTCATGACTATCAGAAAGGATACAAATTTTCATGTTGATGAGTATGAAGCTGGTTTTTTATTAATTTCTCATGTTACGCACTCTCGTTCCCACGCTCCAACGCAGGGCAACCACAAGGGATTGCCCCTACACAAGGGCAACCACAAGGGATTGCCCCTACAAACAGTGATGTAGGGGCAATCCCTTGTGGTTGCCCTGCGCTGGAGCGTGGGAACGAGAATGCGTAACA
>JALWSU010000333.1 GCA_026993485.1 Thiotrichaceae bacterium
GGGCATCCGTGGTGGCATAAATAACCTCCTAAAATAGTATTATATTATAATATATTGATAAATAAAGCCGAACTGAGGGTAATAGTTTATAATAAAAATAAACTATTATGCTAGTCCCCCTATAAAGGGGGAACTTACAAACCAATTTATGCAGCTTTACGATCAAACCATTTTTGGGCTTCTTCGTCCCATTTATCCATTCTGACGTAAGAACTTTGGCGTGGTTCACTAATCATGTGAGGATCAACATCCAAGCCAATTCCTTCAAGGAAATTTGCCAAGCCAATACGTTCAATCATTTCACCAGTACGTTCATGTTCTAACGCATTTTCGGCAAAAAAGTCAATAGTTTCTTCAGCAATTTCCTTCAGTCGTTCGTAATCGTCTTCAGTTTCTAGCTTCATAAATGGTACGATTACTGTACCCATTAAATCACCAATTTTCAAGGTACGTTTACCACCCATCAAAATTGTCACACCCTTATCATCTCCAGGAGACAAGGCTTTGGTCATCACGTTGATACAATGCATACAACGTACACAGTTACGGTTATCAACGTTCAAAGTATTATCATCATTCAGTGATAATGCTTGAGTTGGGCAACGACTAACTACGTTGTCAATCACATACTTGCGTCCTTTTTCAGCGACAAAAGCTTTGACTTCGTCTTGATCGACTTTCATATCGTCGCGCCATATACCAATTACAGCCATGTCAGCTCGCTCGATTGAATTCATACAATCGTTTGGACAACCTGATACCTTAAATTTAAATTTGTAAGGTCGTTTATGTTTATGATAATTCGCTATATTATCATCGGATATTTTTATATCCGCTCATACTTTCGTATGAGACCAGACTATATCTTCATCCTTTTCAGTTATAACTGAAATTCGGATGTTGCCCGTTTCGGATTCGCTTAAATCCTACTTCCTTTCGGAATAGTCGTTGAACTTGTTTCATTGTATTTTTCTATCTGTGTGAGCAATTGGCTTAAAGATATAGAACATTTTTTTCCCTGAGCTCTATTCTCCTCCCAACTCACAAATTCCAGATTACAAAATTTACTTCGAGTAATATTTCTATAAACCTCGAAATACTCAGAA
This sequence comes from Thiotrichaceae bacterium, assembly GCA_026993485.1. GTDB lineage: Bacteria > Pseudomonadota > Gammaproteobacteria > Beggiatoales > Beggiatoaceae > JAUXCJ01. The sequence continues at coordinate 1,107 of JALWSU010000333.1, forward strand.
CCACAAACTTCACAAATACAAACCACCGATTTTCTACTAAGTACCAATTCAGGTATTTTCTGAGATTTTGGAGTTCAAGGTTACCTTTAACTCCAATATATCACTTTATTCTTGCACTGGTACTTAGCTGGTGCTAATTGTTCAACAAGTTTGCTTTTTATCATGTTTTTACAATGAAACTTAGCTGCTGATTGCCCAATCCATTGTCTTTTTTAACATTCGCATTTGCCGTTACCAGCTCTGCTGTAGTGCCAATGGCTCTAAGGGGTTTCCAGCAATTAGAGCAATTTATTACCTCAATATTACTATTGAGGACCCCTATATATTAAGGGCCGGACGGTGCATATCATCAAGAAAGTTATTAACCAATGTACGTAGTATTTTCTGCTCATTAGCACAAGATTGTTCGCAACGAGCAGCACCAACACAAGACATACCAGTTCTGACTGCTGGGCCAGCACCACCCATATCAAAACCTAGCTCGTTGAGTTCATCAAACGCTGCTTGGATATTATCGGTTGTTGTGCCTTGAAACATAATGTCACCGCTTTGTCCATGAAAAGCGATCAAACCTGAACCATATTTTTCCCAAATATCACATAATTGACGCACGATTTTGGTATTATAATGCATCCCAGCAGGTGGTTGGATACGTAAGGTATGAAATTCTTTGGACTCTGGATATTGAGCTGCTACTTCAGAAAAGCGTGGGATAACTCCACCACCATAACCGATAACACCTACAGTGCCACCTTTCCAATAGCCCTTTTTTGTTTTGTAGGAATGTTCTAATTGACCTAATAAATCAATCATCATGTTTTGGTACGGCTTACCTTCATCATTGGCAAGACGTTTGATACCAGTGATAAAACTAGGCCAAGGGCCGCCCTCCAATTGATCAAGCATCGGAGTATCGTGCATTGCTTTGCTCATTTGTACAAGCTCCTTCAGTTTTAGAAAGTTTTGTTGACTAGTTCTTAGTATTGCAAATTACTTATGCTAGTCTTGGGATGGTGTGACCACCCTTAAATTGACTGGTTGAATCCATTTCAACTGAGAGTTCTGTAAACGCAAACTTGATGAATTTTATCCTGTCTAAAATCTCTCTATCAAGATTAGAATCTATTAATTTACTCATTTAAAAATCTTTAGTCAAATAATTTTTTTATTAATTAAAATTATTACTGTGATAAGTATAAACCAAACTCAATATATAAGTAAATTAATCCAATCATTTCAGGCTGTTCAACAATCCCGGAATTTAGAAGCATTAATAATATACTATTTTACTCAAGTATTGCAAGCTTAGTATTTAACCAAAATTAAAATAATTACCATTCAAAATAAATAGTTACTTCAGTAAGTCTTTATTTTGAATTTGCATATTATTTCATTTATATGGAAAAATCAATCGTACATATTAAGTGTTATATAAATTAATTTTAACCAATATACTTTACTTGTCCGGAAATAAGGATTTTCTATTTAACTTGTAGTCCAAAGCTTTAGCTTTAGCTACGCTTACTTAGCTACACTTACTACGTTCCGTTTCGTTTGGCAGGTAGCCCAAAGCTAAAGCTTTGGACTCCAACTATCTATGAAAAACCTGCTTTTTTTTATTTCCGGACAACTCTAATAATTAATTAGAACTATAAAAATCTAATCATTGAATCAATTGCAAATAAATTAAAGCCTATTAAATTATAGCAATCTTGCGTATAATGATTAATTGATTAATGCCTATTATTTTTGAGATTCAGTTGTATTTTAATATTTTATTTGTTGAAATTAAGAACTTAAAAGTATATGAAATCACAAGACGCACTTAAAATACTGGAAATTTCAGCTAATTTAACAGCTCAAACTTTGCAAACCCGAGCCGTAAATGAAGCTGGTAGTACTCACGAAACTGAACTGAAAAATTTGTTTGGTGCCTGTGTCGATATGGTCTATGAAAAATTCACTGCATTACCTATAGTCGAACAAGATGCAGATGAAAAGTTTGCTACAATTGGCGAAATGCAGCGGATCTTTGCGGAGAAGTTTGCGGAGATTGATCAGAAAGAAGAAAAATTTGCAACAATTGCTGAAATGCATAGGGTATTTGCGGAGAAATTTGCTGAGATTGATAGGAAGTTTGCAGCATTACCCTATATTCGTAAAACCAGACGGCCTGTTTAAATAATTTGAACTGTGATTTTTGTGATTTATTTGTGAAATCAAAATTATTATTAAATCACAGTTCAAATTAATTAAACTTTTTTCGTTATTCCTGTAAATTTTTTTGACCTTCGTGATCAGCCTGTATTTGTAGTAATGTTGTCACACACTCAGAAATATTATCATATTCTTCAATGTTAGTCCCATAAAATTCATCATCTCCATAAAAAAATTGGCAGCGATAACGTTCTGGAGCTGTTTTAAAAATAATAAAGCTCACTGGTGCCACTTCCCAATAGACTGTTGGACACCAAGTTGTTTTTGGAGTATCTGGATTAAGCTTTAGTTCACTATCAGCCAATTGTATTTCAATATTCTTGCCATAACGCTCTTTAAGGGTTGTACGAATTACCCATATTTCACTGCCATTAAAATCTGGGATAACACTACTCATAAATCTCTTGCCTTTTTGGTTAAATTTAAGATGATCGCTATATTAATAAATTATTTTTATAGCAACTAAAGAGAAATCAATTTTTTTTTTGTTGAAATAATCCATTATTATATGGGCTTTGATTAGATTTACTATCTACTAAACACAAGTGCAAATGTGCTTAGTACTTGACATATTAGAATACAAAAATATACTATATTTTTGCTGGAATATTTAATAAATAGCCAATAACACACCGTAAATTGATTTCACCAGATACTATAAGTTTGATTTGTACTTAAATGGCCTTTATAAGGTTAAAATCTGGTGCTGAATTTTTGAGGAATCTTTAATAATGCCTACATTTGTGCGTACTGATAAATGCGACGGTTGTAAAGGTCAAGATAGAACGGCCTGTATGTATATTTGCCCCCATGACTTGATGAAGCTAGATAAAGATGGCTCAGAAACTGGTCATGAAATGAGAGCTTTCAATCAAGAACCTGAGCAATGTTGGGAATGTTATTCCTGCGTGAAGATTTGCCCTCAACAAGCTATTGAATGTAGATCTTATGCTGATATTGTACCTATGGGTGGTTCTGTACAGCCATTACGTGGTACCGATTCTATCGTGTGGACAATCAAATTCCGCAACGGTAATACAAAACGTTTCAAATTCCCCATTCGTACCACCCCAGAAGGTTCTATTGATCCTTATACAGGTAAACCTGCTGCAAATCGTGATGATCTGGATAAGCCAGGTTTCTTTACTCTTCCAGAAAGTGAATTAAAAGGTGATAAAAGCCAATTAATTAATTTGTAAATCAAACGGAGACAATGAATCTCACCTGCCTTTCTTAGGTAGGTGTTTGTCATTTATACACACATTATAAATAAACTTTAGGTAAGAAATATGTCAACAGAAGCAAGTTTTGGTAATCCACAAGTCATTGAAGAAGAAGTTGATATTCTGCTGATTGGTGGCGGTATGGCCTGTTGTGGAGCTGCGTATGAAGTCATGCGTTGGGTTGAAGGCACTGATATAAAAGTAAAATTGGTTGATAAAGCCGCTATGGATCGTTCTGGTGCTGTAGCTCAAGGCTTGTCTGCTATTAATACTTATTTGGGTGATCAAGATCCAGCCGATTATGCACGTATGGTTGCTAATGACTTGATGGGAATTACCCGTGATGACTTGACTTATGATTTAGGTCGTCATGTTGATGACTCTGTACATTTGTTTGAAGAATGGGGTTTGCCAATTTGGAAAGCGGAAGGTGATGAAGATAAACCTTTAAAGGAAGGTGGTAAACCGGTCCGTTCTGGTAAATGGCAAATTATGATTAACGGCGAATCTTATAAATGGATTGTCGCTGAAGCTGCTAAAAAAGCCCTTGGTACTGATAATATCCAAGAGCGTGTTTTTATCGTTAAAATGATCAACGATAAAAATGATCCAACTCGTGTAGCAGGTGCGATTGGCTTTAGTGTACGTGAACATAAAATCTATGTTTATAAGTTTAAAGCTTGTTTGTTAGCTGCTGGTGGTTGTGTCAATATATTCCGTCCACGTTCAGTTGGTGAAGGTACTGGTCGTGCTTGGTATCCAGTTTGGAATGCTGGCTCTACTTATGCAATGGCAGCAGAAGCTGGCGCTGAATTAACAATGATGGAAAACCGTTTTGTGCCAGCCAGATTTAAAGATGGTTATGGTCCTGTCGGTGCATGGTTCTTGCTCTTTAAAGCTAAAGCTACTAATGCTTTTGGCGAAGTTTATATGGAGAAGAACAAGGAGATGCTTAATCAGTATCCTCCTTATGGTCAAGCAGCAGTTCCAGCATCTTGCTTGCGTAACCATTTGATGATGCACGAAATGAAAGAAGGTCGTGGTCCTATTTACATGGATACACCAACAGCTTTAGGTAAATTAGCTGAAACCATGACTAAGAAAGAAATCAAGCATTTAGAAGCTGAAGCTTGGGAAGATTTCTTAGATATGTGTATTGGTCAAGCTGGTGTATGGGCTGGTGAGAATATTGAACCTGAAAAAACACCTTCTGAGTTGATGCCTACTGAACCGTATTTGTTGGGTTCACATTCTGGTTGTTGCGGTATTTGGGTATCTGGTCCTACCGATTTAGGTGCGCCTAAAGAATGGTCTTGGGGCTATCGTTCTATGACTACTGTTAAAGGCTTGTTTACAGCTGGTGACGGTGTTGGTGCTTCTGGGCATAAATTCTCTTCTGGTTCTCATGCTGAAGGTCGTATTGCTGCTAAAGGTATGGTTAAATATGTCTTAGACAATAAAGACTTTAAGCCTGAATTAGATACTCCAGTTGAGGAATTGGTAGCAGAAATTTACCAACCAGTGAAAACTTTCTTGGAACATAAGGATTACACCACAGCAATTGATATTAATCCTAACTATATCACTCCGAAAATGTTACAGTTCCGTCTCCAAAAGATCATGGACGAATACTGTGCTGGTGTAGCTACTTGGTATCAAACCAATGCTAAGATGTTAGAAGTGTGCGAACACAAATTGGGTATGTTGAAAGAAGATGCGAAGAAAATGCGTGCTAAAGACTTGCATGAATTGCTCCGCGCTTGGGAAAACTACCACCGCATTATTACTGCGGAAGCCCATATGAAACACATCCAGTTCCGTGAAGAAAGCCGTTATCCTGGTTTCTACTATCGTATGGATCACAATTACATTGACGAAGAAAATTGGAAGTGTTTTGTGAACTCCACTTATGATCGCAAGACTAAGCAATGGACTCTCAAGAAAGTACCTCATGTTGATTTAGTTTCTAAGCCAACTGCTGCTTAGTATGCTTAGTATGCTTAGTATAGATAGTAATTAATTTTTTTTGAGTCAAAAAAAAAGCCCAACCTTTGTTTGAATTTGGTTGGGCTTTTTTTTGTTTTTAAGTAAGATAATTAATTAAACATTTCATTAGTAATATTTTTATACCAACTATGGGCATAAGCAACTTCACGTTTTCTTTGTTCAGCCGAAGCATCTAAAGGTGAAAATCCCCCTGCACCTTCCACATATTGAAGTTTACCTTCTTCTAAATGATACACAGCTGTAAATGAAACACCAAAATTTTCTCCGATCAAACTATAACAAGTATTTGCATAAGAAGGTTCAGGCATTTCTTTTCCCTGTAGCGCAGATACAACAGCCAGAGCGCATACTTTAGCTTGGGAATTAGCAGCATGGGCAGCTTTCGGCATTGGACTAGCAATACAAGCATCTCCAATCACATGAATATATTTTTGTAAGCTAGATTCAAAGGTTTTGAGATTAACTGGGCACCAGCCACTATCATCTGCTAAACCAGCTTTAAAGGCGATTTTACCTGCCTTTTGTGGCGGAATAACATTAATTACTTCCGCTTTCTGTTCATCTTCAAACTCACCCACATAGATGGCCATTTCTTTAGCATTAACACGTACAAGATTACCAGCTTCATTTGATGGAATCCATTCAATTAAGCTATTTTCTGTTTTAATACCATATAATTTTTCCCAACCTTCCATAAATAAATCTTGTTGTGGAAAAACTGTATTGGCATCGAAAATCAAAATATTTGAATTTGGCTTATTGCGTTTAAAATACTCGGCAATTAGACTGGCACGTTCATAAGGCGCAGTGGGACAACGAAACGGTTTTTTTGGTACAGTAATTATTAGCGTTCCGCCGTCTTCCATATCCTCTAATTGTTGACGTAATATTAGGCTTTGTGAACCAGCTTTCCAAGCATGAGGAATTTTTCCAATAACCGCTTCATCATAACCTTCAATGCTATCCCACTTGAAATCAATTCCAGGAGAAACAATTAAACGATCATAAGCGAGTTGTTTCCCGTTTTGAAGAACTACTTTTCTGGCTATAGGATCAATATCAATGGCTTGGTTATAGACAAAATTAATGCCATATTTTTCCAAACCATCATAACTGAACTTAAGCGACTCTACGGTGCGTTCGCCATTAAATAGTTCATTACTCATAAAACAAGTATAATACGCCAGATTTTGTTCAATGAGTGTGACTTCAAGCGTTGGATCTAATATACGAATATATTTTGCAGCTATGAGACCACCTGCTCCCCCACCAATAATCACTACCTTAGCAGCCTGTGATTTTGGTTCTACTTCCATCATTTTATAAGCCAGAATACCTGCTGCTGTAACACCTACACCAATACCTGTACCTATAAGAAAATTTCTACGACTAATCTTGGACATATATATAAATTCCTTTATTTCCTTTATTTCCTTTATTTCCGTTATTTTCGTTCAGTTAGGCTTCCATAAAAGTTAATCAGAGCCTCTAAACTCTCTTCACCATGTATTTTCAGCATTTTATCTAGGCGTTTTTTCATTTTTTTCGGTATTTCACGCACATTAGCACGAATATCAGCTAGATTAAATCGCAAATAGGGCATCCATTGCCCTGCAAGAATACTTGCACCCTCATCACCAAATGAGTAGCCATTGTTTTTATGACATTTTTCACAAAATTCCTTGTGAAGTACTGCACCTTGCTTGGCTTTATCCAGATTAACTTGTTGTGGATAACGCACAAATGTTTGTTTAGAAAAATACTTTGCCATAACTTGAAAATCGGCATGAGTATAGCCTTTAGCGATGCGCCCCATGATGGTTGAAGGAATTTCATCATTTTTATAGGCTTCCATTGTTTCTACAAAATCTTCTTTATCTATGCCTGCAATACTAGGCGTAGCTGGGCCTAAACTAGATCCCTGAAAACCGTGACAAACTATACAACTATTTAATATCATCAGTGGCAAATTGTCTTCGTTTGCCCAAGTTGTTGTTGCAAATAGTAGTCCACTAACAAGCAGTAGTGTACGAGTTGTTTTATAGTCCATATTGAGTGTTCCTAAATACTGAAATGATGTTACGCACTCTCGTTCCCACGCTCCAGCGCACTCCTTTATACACAAGGGCAACCGATTGCCCCTACATCATTGTTTACTTCGTTACTTCGTTTGTAGGGGCAATCCCTTGTGGTTGCTCTGTGAGGCGTTTAATTATTAAAAGCAATTAAATCAATTATTTAAAAACTTATATATCAAGGAGTGCGCTGGAGCGTAGGAACGAGAGTTCTTGAGTATTCCTAAATACTTAAATCTTAAAATAGTTTAATATCTGGTACGATATGGTCAATCTTTTGTAGTGGACCCAAAGGATTTCTTTTATCCTCAGTTTCGTCAATTCTAGGTTCTCCACCCCATACTTTATGAACCACTAAATCGTTTTTTAAAACAATTAAAGCTTTAAATCTCCAACCAGTTGTTATTGTTGTTCTTCTGAAATTGAATAAGTCCAGAAAAACACTACCAACACGTTTACTATCTAATTTCTCGGGGGAAACTTCATAACCTTGGCAAGCATCTTTGGCTTCTAAACAAGAGCGTACCCCTGGATCAAGGTCTGCCATTATGATGGATTGGTTAGGCAGAAATATTTTCATTAGATCAAGATAAGTCACAAGTTTCACATTGGGAACTCTGAATGGATCAAAGCCCAGTTTTTTCAATTCCTTACGTCTGGTTTGATTAGGTATTATCTTATCAAAAGATTTTTTTGCATCTGCAAAACTTTGCCAAGGGGATTTGGTTGTTTGTTTGATTGACGGTAACATACCAGAACAACCACTATTTAATGACAATGCGATTAGTCCTACTATCAAAAATAGGTTTCTTATCATACTTAATTTGTTATCCTATTGTTTTATGATGTAATCAGGTTTGTTTGGAATTATTTAATTATTATTTTTCTGCTCTTCAAGCAGTTCAGCTTCAAATTTTTTCTGGCGTGCAGCTATGCGAGAAGTTAAGTAAAAATTCTGATTTTTTTGTTTAGCTGCTAACTTAACTTGTTCTAAAGCTAGGCTAGTTTGCCCAATGAGATAATAACTTTCTGCTAAAGCTAAGTGCGCCTCAGCTATTGCTCCCGTTTTTTGATAAGCCTTAGCTAACAGACGATAATACTTAGGATTTGATAATGAGGGTATTTTCAATAATATCATTTTGGCTTTATGGGCAGCATTATTTTGCAATAATTTTTCAGCATAATCTAGCCCTAACATTTGATCATCTGGGTAAACTTCTAAAGCTTCATCATATATTTGCATAGCTTTAGCTGGCTTATTTTGCAATAAAGCTAACTTGGCTTTTAATAAACGATAACTGATTCTATCACCATCATTTTTAAATAACCAATCAATTTGTGTTTGTACTCCCTTACTCTGTCTTATATCTAATAAACTTAAAGCCAGAGCGTAACGGATAGCACGTTCATCATGATAGCGGCCAGTTATAAGCATATTTTTTAATCTATTTGATAATTCTTTTTTATTATTACTGGTTAAAACCAATAATTGAGCCTTGGTTAGATAATAAAGCGGGGTATCTCCTTGAGCTGTTCTTGGATATCTTTCCGCACGATCACGCGCCTCTGCAATACGATCAGTTGTCACAGGATGTGAGCGTAAAAATTCTGGCACATTCCCATAATAACGGCTTGCAGCTTGTAGGCGTTCAAAAAATTTCGGCATATCGCGTGGTTCAAAACCAGCGCGAGCAAGAATTTGCATTCCAACACGATCAGCCTCACTTTCATGAGTACGGGTAAAATTAATCTGCATTTGGATATTACCAGCCATCACAGCAGCAATAGCAGCCTGCCCTGCTTGCCCATTATCAGTAGTACCAACCAGCACGGCAGCAGCAATCAAAGCCGCTATTGTTGGCAAAGAAAAACCCTGCGATGCCTCAATCATACGCGCAATGTGCCGTTGAGTGACATGAGCAATTTCATGGGCAATAACTGAAGCTAGTTCACTTTCACTGCGTGTCTTTAAAATCAAACCAGTATGTATGCCCACAAAACCACCTGGTACTGCAAATGCGTTCAATGACGGTTCATTAATCACAAAAAAATGAAAATGTTGCTCAGGATTATTACTATATGAGGCGAGACGATTTCCTAATGCATTAATGTAATTATTAATTTGAGGATTATCAATAATTTTCACTTGACGACGTAATTGACGTATAAAAGCCTCTCCCAATTTTTGCTCGTCTGCTGGAGATATCACTGTATTCGCAGAGATACCTATATCAGGCAATTCTATTGCCGTGCTGGCTAGAGAAATAGTATATAATAAAATCAAAAAATAATAGCGCATTAATAGTTCCTACCCACAAAATCACTGTTAAAATTACTCAAAGAATTGTAATGGAGATAATGATAATATAAAATTAAAACTTATTTACAGCAACTGATTTAGGACTTACGCATTGACAGTTGAGGTTTTTTAGGTTTTTTAATAAATAAAAACAAACTATTAAATAAACTTACTTGGAGTTCAAAGCTTTAGCTTTGGAGCGTCCAAAGCTAAAGCGTTGGACTTCAAGGAGAAAAAAAAATTCGTTTGTCAATGCATAAGTCCTATGATTTTATAATGAGCTACAAAATAACCTAATATAAACGGGGGTATTGATGAGTTATCTTGAGCAACTGAAGAAAGAAAGTCAAGAACGCCACAAACAAGAACTCGCCAAAAAACGACAAGCGCAAAATCAAAAAATCCAACGAACCAAAGCTTTTCAAACTAAGGTTAAACCAGCTTTAGAACAATTGCACCGCGCTCTACGTGAACTAAGTGAACATGTCAACTATCTGAAACCAGATACCAAAGCAACTTACGAAATTCAAGGCTATGGCGAAATAGGTGATTTTCAACAACAAGATTATCGAGTAGCCCTCCTTGATAATATCTCTGGTACATCTATTAGCAAGACAAACTCTGGCGAGTTTAACGACACCCGTAGCAACTTTATTTTACGTTTTTTTTGTGAAACTGAGTACAAATATCGTTTGATAAAAAAAACAGTATCGGCAGCTAATTCACAAAGAAAATTTTTTACTCAAAATCAAATAGCTTTCGATTACAAGGAAGAGAGTGATGAAGAACTAGGCTTTAAAAGAGCAATATTTCTCTTCAAACCTAAGATTCAGGTTGTATTTGAGTTTCGGGGTAATTTTGAAACCAGTAGTATTGATTTAACTGTGGCGAATTTTGAGGAATTGGGCAAGAAGAAAGTTTACACGCTGCAACCAGATGAAATTAATCAGTCCTTTTTAGATGAGTTAGCTAAATACATTTTGAGAGAACCTAATCAGCTAGTTTTGCGTGAAAAAAAACCTACTCAATCACCGAAGATTAAAAACTCTTCTAATTCACCAACGCTAGCTAAGAAAGCAACTATGGATAAATCCCGATCGTCAAAATTTGGAGATCCACTCTCTGTTGCTGCTGCCCAAACTTCAAAGAAGAAAGGCGAGAAAAAAAGCGAGAAAAAAAGCGAGAAAAGAGGCTTATTTGGATTTTTTAAGAAAAAGTGAAACCGATTAAAATGACAAAGACTCCAATTATTGATACTGGTGATCCCCAGGCCAAAAGAGAGGAAATTCGGCAATATTTTCATCAAACTTATAATGATTATGAGTCATTATTTACTTGTCTGAAAAATGAAGCTGCCTATTATGCTCGCCCCGAACCTTTGCGCCATCCCTTAATTTTCTATTTTGGACATACTGCTTGCTTTTTTATTAATAAGCTCAGAGTGGCAAAAATCATCAATTACCGTGTTGATAAACGGATTGAATCTATGTTTGCTATTGGTGTTGATGAAATGTCATGGGATGATTTGAATGAGGATAATTATGATTGGCCTAGCGTAGCAGCAGTTTCTGATTATAGAAATAAGGTGCGTAAGATTGTTGATGAATTAATCGCCAATTTACCCTTGGAAATTCCAATTAAATGGGAGGACCCGTTTTGGATTATTTTAATGGGCATTGAGCATGAACGTATTCATTTGGAAACTTCGTCGGTTTTAATACGGCAATTGCCTATTGATTTGGTACAGCCGCAAGCTCAATGGCCGATTTGTCAAGAGCAAGCGGGGATAGTGCCAGATAATTCATTGCTTAATGTTAGTGCTGGCTTAGTCAAACAGGGCCGAACTCAACCCTCGGATACTTATGGCTGGGATAACGAATATGGAAAATTAGAAACCGAAGTTGAGCAATTTAAAGCCAGCCAATTCTTAGTGAGTAATCAGGAATTTTTAGCTTTTGTCAAAGATGGGGGTTATCAAGATAAAACTTGGTGGACTGATGAAGGTTGGCAATGGTTACAATTTAAAAAAGTTTCACAGCCGATTTTTTGGGAACAAACAGCGGATGGTGATTATCAATATCGTACTATGTGTGAAATTATTCCTATGCCTTGGAATTGGCCAGTTGATGTCAACTATTTGGAAGCCAAGGCTTTTTGTAATTGGATGTCAGCGCGTAGTGGCAAATCTATACGTTTACCAAGTGAAGCTGAATGGTATCGTTTATATGATTTACATATTAATCAACATTACCCTCATTGGGAAACAGCTCCTGCTAACATCAATTTAGAATATTGGGCCTCATCTTGTCCAGTTAATTTATTTATGTTTGGACAATTCGGTGATGTCATAGGTAATGTCTGGCAATGGACAGAAACAGCTATAGATAGCTTTGAAGGTTTTAAAGTACACCCAGCTTATGATGATTTTTCCGTGCCTACTTTTGATGGTAGGCACAATTTGATTAAAGGAGGCAGTTGGATTTCCACTGGAAATGAAGCCATCCGTGATTCACGCTATGCTTTTCGTCGGCATTTTTATCAACATGCTGGATTTCGATATGTTGAATCAAGGCTGAAAGTCTCCCAAAATTTTAATAGCTATGAAACCGATGAACTCATTTCACAATATTTAGAATTTCATTACGGCGATGAATATTTTGGAGTACCAAACTACCCGAAAACCTGTATTGAGATTATTTTTAAATTGCTAGGTGATAATCCTCGTCGCCGAGCATTAGACATTGGTTGTGCTGTTGGACGTAGTAGCTTTGAACTGGCGCGTCAATTTGACTTTGTAGATGCTGTCGATTTCTCAACTCGATTTATTCGTAATGCCCTAAATTTGCGTGAACATGGTGAGGTTAAATATCTTATCACTGATGAAGGCGAATTATGTACAGTTAAATCATTTCAATTAGCTGATTTACAACTAGGTGATAAAGTTAATAACGTCGAATTTACTCAAGGAGATGCTTGTAATCTCAAGGAGAAATATAACAACTATGATTTAGTCTTTGCTGGCAATCTGATTGATCGTTTATATGAGCCGAAAAAGTTCTTAACTGATATAACTAAACGGATTAATGTTGGTGGTTTATTGGTGATTACTTCACCTTATACTTGGTTAGAAGAGTACACCAAAAAAGAACATTGGTTAGGTGGATTTAAAGAAAATGGAGAAAACCTAACTACTTATGATGGATTAGAACGAATATTATCTCCCTATTTTGAAGCGGTTGGAGAGCCACAGGATGTACCATTTGTGATTCGTGAAACTGCACGCAAGTTCCAACATACCATTGCACAATTATCAGTATGGCGACGTCGCGCTTTAAACAGTTAAGTACAAAAGCACAAATTATCTGGCATTTGAAAAACTGGGACCCTTTCCAGCTTGGAATCCAAAGCTAAAGCTTCTTCTTCGCTTATCTTCGCTCCAAGTTAATTTGACATAGCAGTAAAATCGACTAATACTTATTATCGTATTATTATATTATTCACTCATGTTACGCACTCTCGTTCCCACGCTCCAGCGCAGGGCAACCACAAGGGATTGCCCCTACACAAGGGCAACCACAAGGGATTGCCCCTACAGTAAATCATTGTTTGTTTGTAGGGGCAATCC
>JALWSU010000334.1 GCA_026993485.1 Thiotrichaceae bacterium
TAGAGAGGCTAGTTTATACACCTGAAGAAATAAAGACGATTAAATCTGTTCGGACTTCTTCAGCAAATAACAAATGGTCATTTTTTGAAACGGTTTTGGAGATTTTAAGTAGATTAATGAAATCAATTCTCAATATTTTGCCGTTTCTATTGGCTGTGGTAATAGTTATACCATTGATATTGTTTGGATTGTTACGAAAACCGAAACAGGTTAAACGATTTTTAGCCTTAAATCCTCTAGACTATTTCCGCTTATTATGGTGGATGCTAGTCATTCCACAGCAATTAATAAATTATCGGGAAAAGTTTGGTGAAGTGGATGAAATGCGTCTCAGCAAGTGGCTGACTAGTAGTTTGATATGGTTACCTTTGTTAATACCTAATTTGGCTTTAGGATTAGAATTATTTTCTCATGCAAATAATGCCTTGTTACCAGAGACTTATCTTAAGATTAGTGCTGGATTAGTAGGATGTTGGTTATTGGTGGGATGGTTAGGAGATTTGGATAAAGATTTTGCCTTTTTGGTAGTGTTATTGGTGGCAATCGGTATGGGATTTGGCGTAGCAGGCATTGTAGCAAGCGGCATTGTGGTAATTGTAGCAGTTATTATCGCGGTTCTCGTTGCGTTTGTCGTTGCTTTTGTTAGAAGTATAGGCGTGGCGTTTTTCGTCGCGTTTATCATCGCGGCAGGGATGGCAGCAAACATAAAAGCAGGCGTAGAAGTAGGTTTGGAGGCAGGGTTAGCTGGAATAGTAATGGTAGGAATAGCGTTTTTCATAGCGGTTAATGTAAAAGCCAGTTTAACAAATGGCAAAGTATCTTGGTTAGCTCGCATCGCTTTCTTGCTGCTGATTTCCGCTCACCTATTTTTGATTTATTATTGCTTTTTAGGTGGGTGAGGTTAGTATTAGACTTGTCCGTAAATAACTGATGTTACGCACCTAGCTTCAATTCGCCTCGCAGCTCAAGCCCGACTAAGCTAAAGTCGATTGTTTACTGAGTCTAAAGGCTAGATTGGTAAAGTGCTAATCAGCTTTAGCTGACTTTAACTTTTAGCCTAGGGCTTGAGCATTGAGGCTTATTTACGGACAAGTCTATTATAGATAGTAGTTCAAAATAATATAGCGTTACCCGATTTAGTTAAGTACAAACCTGCCAGGTTTTTAAAACCTGGCAGGCGCTGTATTTTATACAAACGGGTAGTGCTATAGTAACCCAACAATCTAATATACAAGGCATGCCTTGTCTCTACGTTTGATTTATCTTTAGTCTCAAAACGCTTTGTCTAATCCTGCCTGCTTTAAAATACCATTCGCAGTATGTCGAGATTTGATTACTGAATCTACTGGAAATGATCTGTTGCTAATAGGGCTGTGCCATATATCGTGATCACCTTTGCTTCTACGCTGAAACCAGCAACCATTGTTTTTGAGGATTTTCTTAACTTCTGGGGAAAAATTTGCCATAAGCTATACTGCCAAACAAGGGACATATAAGTCAAAATCACGTTCTTGGTGAACTTTAACCGGTATTTTAGTTTGCTCGTAGTCTATTACGCCATTTTCAAGGAGCAATTCTGGTATCATGATGCGGAGCTTGCTTTCAAGTTCAGCTTGAGTTTCAGCCTCTGTGATAAGTCCAGGAATATCCTCACTCTCTGCTACCCAGACTTCGGCTTCGCTATCCCAAATCACGTTTATGTGATAGGTATGTTTGTGCATAGCTGTGACTCCTTTGTGAGTTTGCTATCATAAAGACTAAATTTTGAATTATATGATATATGCTGCACCTTAACAAATTGAGCATTGTTGCGTACTTGGAGTCCAAAGCTTTAGCTTTGGACGATCCAAAGCTAAAGCTTTGGACTCCAAAACTTTCATTTTACACAGACCGATATTTTATAAAAAATAAATTTAAGGACAATAAAAACAATAATTTGACCATACATACCAAGCATTTTTTAAGAGTTGCAAAGCTATTTTTGCTGATATAAAATGCAATTATTCGTTTAAAACAAAAGACAAAATTATGCAAGCCTGAAGCTATTTAATGATAACACTGATTTTTTTAGTATATTGTGGTGAAAATATACAGGAACAACCATCACAAAATACTCAAGTTAAACCAAAAATTGCAACTACGCAACTTGTAGGTTTACAAAATACACAAAGCTCTAAAAAGCCTGAAGTGTTTGTGCAATTGGGACATTCCTCAGATGTAAACTCCGTGGCATTCAGCCCCGATGGCAAACTCGCCTTGTCGGGCAGTTGGGATGGTAGCATACGTTTCTGGAATATCGAAACAGGAAAAAAAGTTGCCAAAATGGTAGGTATTGAGAATGGCGAATGGGTAACTTCCAGAAGGTTATTATAGCGTTACCCGATTTAGTTCAGTACAAACCTGCCAGGTTTTAAAAACCTGGCAGGTTTAATCGCTGTATTTTATACAAACGGGTAGTGCTATACAACGCTTCCCGGTGCGAAATACCTTAATGTGCGTATTGGTGATTTCCAAGTGTACAGCATTGTTCAAGCTATTTACCATCGCCCTGACATCGTTAAATTAGCGATAAAACTCAGTGACACGCAACAAGCCATTGCTCAACTTAGTCATGGTGCTGCCAAGTAAAAATGGCAGAACTTCAACCGCCTAAAGTTTAGTTAGTTTGGAAGGCCTCAATCGGGTTATGAAACTCAAAAAGCTAGTGTTGAAGTTCAAGTTAAAACCGAAAATGTGGCTGACGGCTGCTGGCGCAGAAGTTAGAGTTTATACCCAAACAATTCAATTGCTTGAAGGTTATAACCAGATTCAAGCTGAGGTTCGTGGTAAATCTGGTGTAGTGCAACGGACTCTTTTATAGCGTTTAAACCTGACAGGTTTTAAAAACCTGCCGTGTACTTAACTAAATAGGGTAATGCTATATCTCTGCAATTTCCAGTTGTTACTTATGATGCTGATGTCGATAACTTAGCCGCTACAGGTGCATTTTGGCAAATATTTGATGCGATTAATAGAGTTGTTGCCAAATAATTTGCACCCATTGTCATAACCTTGATTTTAAGGGATTTGAAGGATTTACAGGATTGTTAGTGGTTAGAACAACTGATTGATTAAACAATCCTTACAATCCTTATAATCCTTTGTAATCAAGGTTCTGACAATGGAAACCGTAAGATTGGCAGATTGTATTTAAGAAAGGATAAGGCAAAACTTAATTTAAACTGGTTTTTTATCCTTTCTTAGGGGGTACGGAGCTTTTACTAAGGCATTGATAGATGGATTATCTGGAAAAGCGGCTTATCAAAGAGGAGTGGTTAAATTGAGTTTCTTACAAGATTATGTTAATAAAACTGTGCGAGAACTCACCGATAATGCCAAAACGCCGACTATTCCTAAAATGACTTCGGGAGAATTTTTTGATTTGGTGTTGGCTAGGGAATAGCGTTATAAACTACAGGGATGAGTTATAAAAAGGGATAAGGCAAGCTTTATCCGCTTTTATAACTCATCCCTGTAGTTGTTAATACTTTATAGTAATGGGTACAATAAATGATTAATAACGAATTAAAACACAAGCAACGATTATCAGCCAATTCACAACATTGTATTTTGGAACTACGCGGTTTAGGTAAGCATTTATGGCAGGATATTTCAGTCAAAGACTACATTAATGCGGAACGTGATTCATGGATTAAAAGCAAGCGTAACTAAAGCTTTGTATTCTAATTTGATTATTCCTTTTTTTGTCTGAATCAGGATTAAAAAATCTAAATTCTTCCTAAACCTCTGAGGTTTCCAAAACCTCGGAGGTTTTACAAGGTAAGCTTGAACTCCAAAGTTGCTAAACCTCCGAGGTTTAGCTACGCTTACTTTGTATCCAAAACCTCGAAGGTTTGACTCTAAATACAGAAAACCTGACAGGTTTGGAGCGTAAAAATGCTTATTCAGGGCTTAAATTCGTAATTTCTCAATAACTGTAAGTCAGATCACTCACCATGCTACACATTCACAGCAGTAACCGCCTAGAACACTTACTTCAAGCCTTAAGCAACGTAATTCAGAATAATCCACTACCCCCATTAATACCAGAAATCATTGTGGTACAAAATCAAGGGATGGAACGCTGGATTTCAATGGAACTGGCGAAAAATATAGGAGTTTGGGCTAATAGCTATTTTCCATTTCCCAATGCGCTATTATGGCGAGTCTTCAAAGAAGCATTAGGTTATTTACCAGATACTTCTCAATTTGAACGAGAAGTTATGGTATGGAGCTTAATGGATATATTACATGATTTTAAAAATCATCCCGATTTTAGCGAGTTAAACGGCTACTTGCAAGATGATATGGAAGAAATCAAAATGTTTCAACTCGCTTGGCGAATAGCTGAAATTTTTGATAATTATGTAATATATCGTCCAACTTGGATTGCTGATTGGGAAAATGGACAACAACCAGCAGAATTAAAACATGATTTTCAAGCCCGTTGGCAAGCCCTATTATGGCGAGCAATAGTAGCGCGTCATGGTACACAACATTTAGCTAAATTGCGAGCCGAATTTTTTAGAAAAGCACAGCGTTTAGCTAAAAATCCACGCTTTCAACGTATTTCCGTTTTTGGTATTTCAACCTTACCTCCATTTCATTTAGAAGTCTTAGCTGAACTGGGAAGAAATTTAGATATTCATGTGTTTTTAGTAAATCCTTGCCAACTATATTGGGGCGATATAGTCTCAGATGGCGAAATGGCGCATAAGAAGACTCCTGAAGATTTACAATATGTTGAGAAAGGCAATACCTTATTAGCTTCAATGGGAAAAATGGGACGTGATTTTATGGATATGCTCAATGAATATCCACATGCTACCCATGAATATTTTGAAAATCCCGGCAACGAAATGCTATTACATTGTATTCAGTCGGATATTTTGGAACTGCGCGATGCTAATGAAGTGCGAAAAATTCCGATAGATGCGAATGATGAATCAATTCAAATTCATGCTTGCCATAGCCCTTTAAGAGAAATAGAAGTATTACATGATCAACTATTACAATTATTTGAAACCAAAAAGGATTTATTACCAAAAGATGTTTTAGTAATGATGCCAGATATTGAAAAATACGCGCCCTTTATTGAAGCAGTATTTGATACTACACCAGAAGAACATAAGCGTATTCCTTTCAATATTGCTGATCGGAATTTAAGAACTGAAAGTGCTTTAATTGAAAGCTTTTTTGCTATTTTAGCTTTAAACAAAAGTCGCTTTTCTGTAACCGAAGTTTTAGCCGTATTAGAAGGTGAAGCAGTACAAAGACGCTTTGGATTAAATGAACCCGATTTAGAACTGATTCGGCATTGGATAGAGGAAACTGGCATACGTTGGGGAATAGATAAATCCGACAAACAACGCCAAGATTTACCCGCCTTTGATGAAAATACTTGGCGAGCTGGTTTAAAGCGTTTATTACTCGGTTACGCCTTACCAAAATCATCCAAAGATACCTTATTTCATGGCATATTACCATATAATGACATTGAAGGCAGCGAGACGCTGATATTAGGTAAATTAGTCGCATTTATTGAAGATTTATTTGCAACTATAGAAGCCTCAGAACATTCTCGCCCGTTATCAGAATGGGCAAATTTTTTAATTGAGGTTTTAGATCGTTTTTTAAGCCCAGATGAAGATAGCGAACTAGATGCTCAAAAATTGCGTCAGTTATTAACTAGCATGGTTGAAAATGCGAATTTAGCTCAATTTAATGCCAAAGTCAGCCGAGAAATGGTGCTAGCTTATTTGCGCCACTTTTTGGAAATAGAACCACAACCAGCAGCTTTTTTAAGCGGAAGCGTATCATTTTGTGCCATGCTACCAATGCGAAGTATTCCATTTAAAGTCCTATGTTTATTAGGCATGGATGATCAAGCTTACCCTCGTTCAAATAAACCTCTAGGTTTTGATTTAGTAGCCAAAAATCCTCTTCGTGGTGATCGCTCTCGACGCAAGAATGATCGCTATCTATTTTTAGAAGCCTTACTCTCGGCGCGAGATGTATTTTATATCAGCTATGTAGGACAAAATATCCAAGATAATACCGTGATACCTCCTTCAGTAGTGGTAAGCGAACTACTAGACTATATCAATAAAGGCTTTTTAATTCCAAAAGATAGCTTTGTCACACAACATCCGCTACAAGCTTTCAGCCCGCGTTATTTCAATGGCAGAGAAAAACGCTTATTCAGTTATTCCAGTGAATATTGCACTGCTAGTAGAGCATTAATGCAAGAACGTCGAGCCGCAAAAGGCTTTATTGTCGAAGCTCTACCCGAACCAGATAACGATTGGAAAACCGTTGAAATTCATCGCCTAATTAGATTTTTCAAAAATCCGATTGAATTTTTATTAAAACAGCGTTTAGGTATTGTTTTATCAGAAGAACCTGAAGAATTAGATCAAACCGAGCCATTTGAATTAAAAGGTTTAGCCTATTATAAGCTCAACCAAACGCTAGTTGAAAAACGATTAGAAGGAATAGATTTAAATGATTATCAAAGCATTGTAAAAGCCAGCGGCTTACTACCACATGGAGAAATTGGAGATTATGCCTATAGAGAAATGATTACAAAAATCCAACCATTTGTAGAAACAGTGAAATACTTCAAAACCCACAAACGGGATACGAAAGTAGTTAATTTGCAACTTGGAGATATGCTGATTAGAGGCCGCCTAAACAAATTCTGGGGTAATCATTTAATTCACTACCGCTATGCTACTTTAAAAACTAAAGACTATATTCAATTATGGATAGAACATTTAATCTTGAATAGTCTAAATGAGCTAAATTTACCTAAACAGAGCTTATTAATTGGTTTAGATAAGAACAAAAAGGTCAAAGTTTGGCAATATGATCCAGTGGAAAATAGCAAAGAAATTTTAGAAACCTTACTGAAATTCTATTATTGGCAAGGGTTAATCAAACCGCTGTATTTTTTTCCAGACTCATCATTAACCTTTGCTGAAATTGTGAATAAATCTGAAAATGAGGCAACCGCTCTTGAAAAAGCCTTAGAAAAATGGCGAGGAAAGACAACAGAGGAGAAACAATATAGAACTGAAGGAGATGATGACTACTATCGCTTATGCTTTGGGCCAGCAGAAGATAGTTCGGAGTTATTAAAAGATGAACAGTTTAAAAATTTGGCAAAGAAATTTTTTAAGCCGTTGTTAGCGTGTAGGAGCGAGTGGAAAATGTTAGCATAAAAAACAAACAAACCTCTGAGGTTTTAAAAACCTCAGAGGTTTAGCCCCTTTTAATTAATTCCCACTATAGAATCTGGTTCTGCGTACTCAATCAAATGATCGTATTGTTTCAACTCCTCTATAATTTCTGGAATGGATTTACTTTTGTCTTCTACCCGCAGAACTGATATACCAGTAAATTCAAAAGTTTCTTCCAATGATACCCCTACCTTTTTAAAGACTTGGTTTAATTCCGTTTGACTTGCCCCTGTTTTAAATTTTACCAGTATTTTATCTTGGGAAAATTGAGCCGAAGGGTTTTTATTATCAGGTGTGGAAGGCATAGTTTGCTCTGATGTATTAATGCTCTGGATGCCAGTCTTTTTTTGAACCTGTTGTTGAGGTTCAATCTCAGTACAACCAGAAAAGACTGGTAAGAGAAACAGTACCAACACACATTTAGGTAAAATTGTTGTTAAGTTCATAGGAAGTAATTTCCATTGTTGTAAACAAAAAAAAGGAACCGAAACTTTGGTAAATTAAAGCTTCGATTCCAGAAAGTTCAAACCAAATTCCTGAATACCTGTCAGGTTTTGAAAACCTGACAGGTCTGATTGTTAGTTATTCCGCCGGAGCGTTACTAACCACATCATCACTCACGACTTCACCTATATAACTGTCGCTGACACCACTGACATCATGACTACTACTCTTAATACAAGTCAACATAGCCCAATCGACATGGAGACGTTGTCCACTAGAGGAGGCTGTAGCAACACTAATACCTACACGTCCGCTCTTGATTAAACTGCTAGCATTACCACTCCATACCAACGTATTATTGATATAATATTTCAAGCTAGTACCTTTGGCAATAACCCGCAATTCATTCCACGCGCTACCTTTATGAATCGCACTGCTTTTGGTCCAAGTTTTCAAGAGTTGCCAAGTACCATTAACACGTTGGAATACCGAGAAGGCCCCATCTCTTACATATTGGAAAATAATAACATTTCGTTCAAAACCATCCGACATCATCCCACCACTTGCTCGGATTTGGATGTTATTGGAACCAATATCTCCATCCCGCCATAACCGGGCTTTGTACTCAAAGTCGGTGAAAGTACCATTATAGGTGGTGGTAGCCCATGTAACCTTGCCAGGCGTACTGTAACTACCATTCTTTACTGTCCACGTACCACGATCTTGCTTCCAATTAGGTGCTGAACTACCACTAAATTGCTCATTAAAGCCACATGTAACAGGGACTTTCAAAGTGAAATTCAAAGGAACACTCCAATCACCATAGCCCTTAGAGTTCCAAGTCCGTACATACCAAAGATAATTGCCATCATTAAGCTGAGTAGTAGGTGTTACTTTGCAAGCACTACCACCAGCACAACCAGCTTGAGCAGCTGTGTACCATTTTTTAATAACTGGTTTCGCTGTTATAGAAATATCGTCTTGGGGAGGATTCGGTAATACCTCATTTAATTCTAGGTAATCTTCTGATGTCGCATTGCTGCTACCACCTACTTGAGCAACCCACAGGTAATACCAAGTAACTTTAGGGCTGCCTGTCCACATATAGGTTGGGGTAGCATCAGTGATAGATCCTTTAGGTGAGATTAACACAGCTACTGGTGTATCCACTTCACCTAAGTTGAACTTCATACCACTACTCCAAGGACCATGACCGAATTTATTCCAAGTCTTTATCCACCAAGTGTAGGCACCATCCTTTAAGGATGCTGGCTGTTTAGTTTTACACTGACCAGTTCCACTGCTGCAACCAACTTGGCTTGCAGTAAACCATTTTTGGTAAACAGCTTTAGGTACGCCCTTTTTAGATACCCAGATGTAATACCAACTGGCTGTTTTGACGGCATTCCATATATATGTTGGTTGTCTATTTGTGATCTGGCCTTTAGGTGATACCAATGTTGCCTTACCTGGTGGTTTGGGCTGATCAATTTTAAAGGTGAAGCTCTCACTCCACGGTCCGATACTCGCTGGATTAGAGGTTTGAACACGCCAAGTATAATCTACACCCTCTTTCAAAGGCGTTTTACTGACTATTTTACACTGTCCGGTACCACTTGCACACCCTGCTTCTTTAGCAGTGTACCACTGAGTAGCAAGAATTTGATTCTTAGCCTTAAGCTCATTGACACTAAAGTGATAATGGGTGGTATTTTTATCGGCATTCCATATGAAGCTTGGTCGATTGGTATTAATTTGTCCTTTCGGAGATACCAAGGTCACCTTGCCTGGCATACCGCCGACTTTGACTGTAAAAGCTAATATATTGCTCCAAGGACCAACACCGTGTCCATTACTTCCACGTACCCACCAAACAGCATGTCCAGGATTCAGTGGTTTCTTTGGAGTAACAGAACAAATTGTTCCTTTACAAATATCTGCCGCAGAATACCATTGGTAGACATGTTTGACACTCAGTTTTTCCGAATCATTCACTTGTAGCAGATAGTTTTCTGCATTTGTTAGATGCTGCCACTTATATGTTGGTGTTACTGTGTTGACATCACCCTTTGGCGAGATCAAAGTAGCTTTGCCTGGCACACCAGGGTTACTACCACCGCCACATTTTTTCAAGGCATTATATAGATTTAGACGGCCCCCGCTTATCCAGTAAGGAGTGAGGCTGGTTTTTTTATCCACACTATCCATCAAACATTGTTTGACTTGGGCAGGTGTTAGAGAAGTTTTATTAGCCCACAATACTGCTGCCGCACCTGAAACATGTGGGGTAGCCATAGAAGTGCCACTTAAAGTACGATAGCTATTTCGAGGAGAAGTGCTATAGATATTGACACCAGGTGCGCCCAAATCTACAGATTTTTTACCATAGCTGGAAAAAGACGCTTTCCTATCATTATGATCGGTAGCACCAATCGCAACAATGTTGGCAAGGTTATAACTGGACGGATAACTAGGACGGCTATCATTATTATTATTGGAATTACCCGCCGCAGCCATAAATAGCTGACCCGCAGCTCCACTAGCCTTAATCGCATCATACAGCGCTTGTGAATAACCACCACCGCCCCAACTGTTATTACTCAGTTTCACATTGACACCATATTTGGTTTTCATCTTAACCATATACTCTATACATTGAATGGCATCAGAGAGAGAGCCGCTACCACTGGAATTCAGGAATTTCAATGCCATGTGCTTCACTTTCCAAGCGACACCCACTACACCAATACGGTTGTTACCAACTGCCCCGATAGTCCCAGCAACATGAGTTCCATGATAGTGATCATCCATAGGATTACCATTGTTCTTAATACAATTAATCCCGTGGACATCATCTATATAACCGTTACCATCATCATCTTTACCATTATTCGGTGTTTCTCCAGGATTAACCCACATATTAGCTTTCAAATCGGGATGATTATAATCTATTCCAGTATCAATGGTAGCTACAACTATACCAGAGGCATCCTTTTGAATATTCCAAGCTTCTGGAGCATCAATATCAGCATCTTTTGTGCCACCAGTTTGCCCAGTATTATTCATTCCCCACAATTTACTATAACTTGGATCATTCGGTGTTGTAGCAATGGCATGTAGTATATAATTAGGCTCAGCATACTCAACCAATCCTGATTGATTCAGGGCATCTAAAGCCCCAGTGGTAGAAGAAACACTATTGTCTACT
The DNA here is from genome assembly GCA_026993485.1 of Thiotrichaceae bacterium. Classification (GTDB taxonomy): domain Bacteria; phylum Pseudomonadota; class Gammaproteobacteria; order Beggiatoales; family Beggiatoaceae; genus JAUXCJ01. Next base: position 10,933 of record JALWSU010000334.1, read on the forward strand.
CGTAAAACATACGCATTGATGAATTCAAAGTATTCTTGTGTTTCAATACCCATAGCACTCAAAGCGGCTTTGGTTTCCAAGCTATTTACTGCAACATCAGCTTTGAACTGGGCAAGCAACGAACCTTCAACGAACTCTGCCTCCGCCCAAGCTGTGCTACTAAATAGCGCAAGAAAAACCAGAGATGCAAGCCATCCGACTCGCCATCGACTGGGTAAAACTTTTTTTAAGCTCATGATAACTATCCTAAATTTAATTGAATTACAAAGAAAACCTGGGTAAAAAACTAGGTTTCTTAATTTAATATTACTTTTACGAGTGCAAGTATTGACGATGAATATGATATTGTCAAGTTATTTTTACGCAAAAATGAAAAAAAAAAATAAAATAAGATCAAATCTTTATATAAACATTGACTCAATTTTTTCTCACTAGGTTTGGAAAAACTGATGTTTGTTGTCTAAATTAGAACTTAATTATATTCTAATTCATAGTAAACTTAATCCGTAAATAAATTTCTTAAAAATCATAAAAATCACAAAAATCATAAAAATCACAGTTCAGATAATTGCTATTTACCTAATAGACTTGTCCATAAATAAGAATTTATCCCTCCCCCTAACTCCCTCCCGCTGGGAGGGGGAATTTTTCTTGTTTTCTCATTCGCAAGCTCCTGCTTGGGAACAAGTAAAACGAGTAAAAAAATCACAGTTCAAATATTTGCTATTTACCTAACACATAAGATACAATCTTATTGTCTTTTTTCAATCTTGGATAAATAATCTATGAAATACAACATATTAGGTATTATCTTTATTTTTATAAGTATGCCATTAGCTGCGGCTAGTTTTGATTGTCGCAAGGCTTCAACAGATGTTGAGCATACTATTTGTAATGATTCTGCGCTTAGTCAAGCTGATTCAAAAATGGCTAAAGCCTATTCTCGCTTACGGAAGGCTTTACCACGCTCTGAACGGAAGATATTAAAACGGGATCAACGTAAGTGGTTGAAAGAGCGGGATAGGGAATTTGCTGATTGTGCTAGAGGTGTGGAAGGTGAGTGGACTGATACTGCAATGTGCTATTTAGGTTTGTATGAAAATCGAATCAAACTACTTAGCCCAGTTTCTCAAGCCAGTTTTAATTGCAAAAAGGCTAGTACAAAGGCTGAGAAGAAAATTTGCGCTAGTCGTTTATTAAGACATGCAGATGGAATAGTTGCAAGACTTTATAAACCTCTACGGCACGAGTTCAAAGAAGACCAGCGCCGTTGGCTCAAATCACGGGATGCTGAGTTAAGCCGTTCATCTTGCAATGTCGAATGTGCATGGGACTATTTCAAGGATCGAATTAATACGCTGATTCATTATAGTTTCTAAAAATTAAACCTGTCAGGTTTTAAAAACCTGACAGGTTTGTTTTCAAACTTATTTAAACAAATCTTCCATTCCTTTTTTAAAGGTTTTAATCGCTTCTGGGCCTTCTACGTCCATAACTTGTTGACTAGAAAAGTGTTGATCGTCCATGACTGATGCGATACGTTCTCCAAAGTAACGCAAAAAATCAAATCCAGCTTCTCCGTTGCGAAAACTTAATTCTGAATAATCTTCGGCTTCTTGATTAATTAAATCAATAAATTCTTTGCGATGTTCTCCTTCGCCTAATAAATCTCGTTTATTTTTTGCGAAGGTGTTAACCATGTGCATGGCTAAAGCGGTAATAAAACGTTGCCGTTCTTCATCTTCCATTCGTTCATAAGCTAATCTATCTCCGACTTGGAGTAAAAAGGCTAAAAATTCTCCTATAATTTCAAGTCGATGGGCATTGCTTTTGGTTTCATAGCCTTGATTTTCAAGTTCAAGTACGCCATTTCCAGCAATTCTCCAGCTTATATAAGCTAATGCGCCAGCAATGTCTTCAAGAGTTTGTTTTTTTGCCCGTTTGTTCCAACGGCTTTTTATACGCATATTTTTAATCCTTTTGATTCGTATCCTCGTTCCCAAGCCTCACAGGGCAACTACAAGGAATTGCCCCTACATCATTGTTTGTAGGGGCAATCGGTTGCCCTTGTGTATAGAGAGTGCGTAGAGCGTGGGAACGAGTCTGAATTTAGGTATTTACAAAAAAAAGGGCAACCACAAGGGATTGCCCGAAAAAAGGAAAGGAGTGAGTCGATAAGCCGGGTTCTGTTCACAGGCGAACCTGTGCAGCAGTCATTCATCTGGGATGCTTGTCACCAAGCACCTCTAGCGACCTACCCGGGAACGATGCGGACCACATCTGATATGTTCCTCTATTTGGTCTTGCTTCAGGTGGGGTTTACCCTGCCATTAATGTTACCATTAATGCGGTGCGCTCTTACCGACACCTTTTCACCCTTACTTTTTTAATTAAAAATCAAAAAAGCGGTATATTTTCTGTGGCACTTTCCGTAGGCTCACGCCCCCCAGACGTTATCTGGCACCTTGTCCTATGAAGCCCGGACTTTCCTCTATTTTTTTAATAGCGACTGCTTGACTCACTCCTTTACTTGGTGAATATAAGCGTTTTAAGTTGAATATTCAAGGTAAAACTTATGCAGTTACAGTTTCAGTCTTAGTAGATTTTTCAGTTTTGGGGTCTAAAGCAGAATCTTTAACATACAAAAACCAATAAACGCCTCCAACCAATATTGCACCACTGACAATATTGCCTAAAGTAACTGGAATTAGGTTTTTAACCAAGAAACTGTACATATTCAATGTATTTAGCTCAAATCCTGGATGATTGGACATGACAGCATTAACAATTGATGGATCTTGTGCTGCAACAAGTCCGGCTGGAATAATAAACATGTTGGCAACACAGTGCTCAAAACCACTGGCAATAAATGCCATTACTGGAAACCATGCACCTAAAATCTTGCCAGTCGTATCTTGCCCTGCTGCTACAATAAAGACAGCTAAACAAACAAACCAATTACATCCCATCCCACGAGCAAAGGCTTCCCAAAAAGTAAGATGGGTTTTTTTATAGGCAATCGCTACTGCTTGCGCCCCGATCTGACTAGCATGTCCTCCCCAAATATCGCTAGTGTACATCATCCAAACTAAAAATAAGCTACCTATGAAATTACCAATATAAACTAGAGTCCAATTATTTAAAACCATCTTAGTGGTGAAGTTTCCATTTAACCAACCGATTGAATGTAGGCAACTACCAGTAAAAAGGTCTGAACCCGCAACAAGTACAAGGACAAGAGCAATACCAAAAACGCTACCGCCAATAAAAGCGCTAAAGCCAAACCCAAAATGCCCTGCCATGTCGTGAGTGACTGTTGTCATTAATTGGGCTGCAAAGGCAATATAAGCTCCTGCAAGAAAACCTGAGACGAGAACCTTAGAAACTGGCATTTTGATTTTATAGTCACTAGATTTTAAAAATGACTGCGCCGTTTCAGCTGGGGTTAAGAAATTTTTTGACATTGTAATCCTTATATTGAATTGATAAAGAGTTTTTATGTTGCCAAATATGTGATTAAATTGTCAAGGCGGATACATTAATATATTCTAATTT
>JALWSU010000335.1 GCA_026993485.1 Thiotrichaceae bacterium
CCTTTGCTTGTGCTATAAAAGCGGCTAAAGCTGGCGCACAAGTTAGCATAATTGAAGCTAACACTTTGGGCGGCACTTGCGTAAATGTCGGCTGCGTTCCTTCTAAAATTCTGATTCGCGCAGCTCATATCGCCCATCTCGCTCAAAATAATCCATTTAATGGCATAAATCAAAATAAACTTGCTCTGCAAATTAATCACACTGAACTAATAGCACAACAACAAACTCGCGTTGAAGAACTGCGCTATGCTAAATATGAAAGTATTTTGCAAAATAATCCTAATATTGAACTTATTCAAGGTGTTGCGACTTTTGAAGACCCATATCGTTTAAACATTACCCAAGCAGATAGTTCAAAAAAGACAATTGAGGCTGATCGTATTTTGATAGCTACTGGTGCAAAACCGATGATTCCAAATATTTCTGGATTAGCAAATACTCCATATTGGACTTCTACAGAAGCTTTAATTGCGAAACAATTACCAAAACATTTAATAGTTCTAGGTGGTTCAATTATCGCGCTAGAATTAGCACAGGCATTTCGGCGGCTTGGTTCTAAAGTGACTTTATTAGCGCGTAGTACTTTACTATCGAAACAAGACGCTGAGATTGGAACTAACTTAGAAAGCATTTTTACTAATGAAGGCATAGATATTTTTACTTATACTGTGCCTGAAAGTATTCATTTTGATAATCAAGAATTTGTGCTAAAAACCTCTGAGGGTGAATTGCGTGGTGATCGCCTATTAGTAGCCACTGGGCGAGAAGCTAATACCAAAAAGCTAGGACTTAATAAGGTTGGGATTAAAACTGAGGCGCGTAGTGGTAAAATTATCGTCAATAAACAAATGCGAACTTCTGTAGAACATATTTATGCGGCAGGCGACTGTACTAATCAACCACAATATGTTTATGTTGCCGCAGCGGCTGGAACTCGCGCAGCGATTAATATGACTGGTGGCAAAGCCAGCTTAGATTTATCGACGATGCCAGCAGTTGTTTTTACCGATCCACAAGTTGCAACAGTAGGGCTTAACGAACTAGAAGCCAAACAACAAGGTATTGAAACAGAAAGTCGGACATTGGGTTTAGAAAACGTACCTCGCGCTTTAGCGAATTTCGACACACGCGGTTTTATCAAACTAGTAGCCGAAAAAAATACGGGAAAATTGCTCGGCGCTCAAATTTTAGCCGCAGAAGCTGGAGAGATTATCCAAACAGTTGCATTAGCCATGCACAATCAGATGACAATTCCAAACTTAGCAGAGCAATTATTTCCTTATTTAACTATGGTTGAAAGCTTGAAACTTTGCGCCCAAACTTTTAGTAAAGATGTTAAGCAACTATCTTGTTGTGCAGGTTAAATTTTAGCTTGTTTATCATTCCACGCCCCAGCGTCACTGCCATAGTATTAATGGATGGAGTACAACGAATGGATAACAACGAATCAAAACCAAATCATTTAGCTCATGATAACAAGTTTTATTCGTTGTCTGACATTCGCTGTACTCTTTTCAGAGCTTAATATAATGGCAGTGCGCCCCAGCGTGCGTGGTAACCAGAAAAGTGAGTGCGCTGGAGCGTGGGAGCGAGAAATGTTTTCAGCAGAAGTTATTTAAACAACAATAACCATTTCCAAATAGGAATAACAACAATATTATTATCAAGGCTCGCTTCATCGTCATACGTCACAATAGTACCCGAATTCAGGGATAAAGCTTTCATAACTGTTTGCAAGCCACGTAATTCTCGCTGAAAGGTTTTTTCATCTGACATATCCCAGCAAACTTGAACCAGTTTTATCTCATTTTTAATCGGATGTCGGGCAAAAAAATCAGTTTCATAACCTTCTTTAGTATTAACATATTCAATCATATAACCATGACGACGCAATTGCATAAAAACCAAATTTTCCAGCAATGCACCATAATTAGATGAATTGCGAAATGTCATAGCATTTAATAAACCAGTATCTACTGTATAGATTTTAGTAGGATTCAGCATCCGTGATTTTTCTGAGCGGCTATGAATTGGAACTCGGTAAAATAAATAAGCATCAGTTAAATGATCAAGATATTCATACAAACTATTCTTAGCACACCTAACAGACATGGTTTTTAAGCTATTATAGAATTTATTCACGCTAAACCTACTGCCGGGTGAATTCATCAGGTGACGAACTAGGTATTTAATTGCCGTGATATTATTCACCTTATGACGCTCTATCACATCCTTTAATAGAACCGAATCAATATAGCCTTGCAAAATTTCAATCCGTATATTCCGCTCTAAAGTTTGCACTTCTGGGAAACCGCCAATTTCCAGATAATCGCGTAAAGCTTTACGTAACACTGAAACTGTCTTAGCACCCCATCTAGTAGGCGATTTCTCAAAAAGCTGATGATATTTTAGAAACTCAGGAAAACTAAAGGGAAATATTTCTGTTATCAGGGAACGTCCCCTTAATTGGGTAGCTATTTCCGTACTGAGCAATTTTGATGAAGAGCCTGTCAAATAAATTTGTACATTTTCGGTATCCAATAAACGCCGAATAAATGATTCCCATTTTGCAATACTTTGAATTTCATCAAAGAAAAAATAACACTTCATATCATGAAGCTCAGGATATTTACCATAATAAACATCAAGAATGGCTTGAAAATCTTGAACTGTAAACCCAATCAGGCGATCATCTTCAAAATTTAAATAAAGCATTTGTGTTATTGAAATACCATCAGCAAGTAGTTCCTGCATTTTTTGATAACAGAAAAAAGTCTTGCCAGTGCGTCTCATACCTATAACCACATTAGCCTTGCCTGGTACTTGCACCATTTTGGTTTGCCGAGTAAACAATACTGGACGTTTCCGCTCATGGAAATCATCAATTAATTGAGCGATTATTGTTTTCATGATCAGAAATTATCTCTTATTTTTATATAAAAATAGAACATTATATCTTAAAAAAAGAGATAAAAAACAGCTATTACTACTACCAAATAATTTCAACAACATTGGCTGTTATTATTTTGCTGTCTTTAGTAATCAGAAGTAAACCTAATTCTACAGCGGTTGCTGTGATAATTCTATCTGGCATATCAGGGATTGATTGACGCTGAAGTGATTGCATCGCACGAATTGTTGAAACGCTAGTTTGAGTAATTTGATAATTGTTCGGATTTATATCCAATAATTTTATCAAGTTTTCAATAGATTCATTGGGTATTTTGTGTTTTTCCATTAAATAAACGATTTCCACTAAAACAATGTTATAAAACAATGTTAGGAATATAAATTCGCACTTCATTATCGTCAGCCTGATTAAAAACCACAGCAGCCTTTTTGGAAAGCCTTTCGCTTTGTAAGATATGCCATAACAAAGCGTGAGTATCTGTCACAAATTCTTTCATTCATTTAACTCCCCTAAATTACTTCACATTTCTTGTCTAGCTTGTGCAATGTCTTTTTCTGTGATGTCAACATTAAAATCACGTAACAAACCACCTAATTTCACACTTGGGGTTTCAGAAAGAATTCGCTGTTTTTTATACCTCAAAAATTCAATAAATTCCCAAATGTCAGCTAAATTATCTTTTGGTAACTCCAAAAGAATTTTATAAATGTCTTGAGGAGTAATGTTTGTTCTTTCTGTTAGAAAATTGGCACCCCGTGCATCAAGTTTTGTAATCATCATTATTCTCCTATTATTTTTCGGTGCTGCAATTCGCTGCATGACTTCTGAACCAGTTCCATGTTCTTTTTTAAATCCTTAAACGTATTCAAACGATTATTTGCTTTGGCTTCTTT
>JALWSU010000336.1 GCA_026993485.1 Thiotrichaceae bacterium
TAGGAATCAAAAGAAAATTTAAAAGCATATTTATGGAAGCGGAAATTATCAGTATTACCAAAAAGGTAGTAGTTTTATGACTGAGATCGACAACATATCCATTGATACTATAAATACCTAGAAAAATATGTCCCAATGCAATTAATAATACCAGTTGTCGGTCTATAACAAAATCTCCTCCTGCCATAATATTAACAATATCAGGATATAGAAAAACTAGACCACTAGTAATTGGTATTGCAAAATATAAAAATAGATTTTGCCCATTTTCCAGAACCTGCTTGACCCTATGTTTCTCATTATTTACCCACATACGGCTGATATACGGATATATCACATAGGCAATCGCAGTATTTATCATAAAAGCGGCACCAATCAAGTTATAAGAAAAAGTATAAATGCCTGCCTCATTAACTCCGAGTAAGTGAATAATAAAAAAGCGATCACCTAACTGGTTAATAGAAACTAAAATTGAATAAGGAACTAAAGGGATACTATATAAAAAGTATGGTTTTAGTCCTGAAAAATCTATACCGCTACTGATGTTTTTAAAGTAGCCATTAAATAGTATAAAAAAAATGAGCAACAATAAAAGTGTCTCGGAAATAATGTAGGCCTTCAAGACATTTATAATATTGACATTAATAACTATGACTAGATAGATAGATAATAAAATCAAAATCAGTCGTATCACACTAAATATACTACTATATCTAGTTTTATTAATAGCCCGATAAAAGTCTATAGCATAAACCTGAATGACTTTTACAAATAGATATATGGCTAAGAAAATAACCAATTCTGAATGAAAAGAAGTGCTAAAAATCAGCTTAGAAATTGTATTTTTTCCAAAAAATAGAAGGAGACAAAAAATAAAAGTCAAACTAGAAATAATTACCAAGATGGATATGAACTTTGCTTTAATTTTTTCCTTACTTTCAATTATTTTGGGAAAAAATCTTACCGAAGCCGTATTTAATCTCAACAACAGCACAGGTATCAATAATATGACTGTTGTAGTCATTTGACTGAATAAACCATATTGAAAACTGCCTAAGTTTTTAGCAATTAGACTAATAACGACAAGATTCAATACCAGAGTTAAAAAATCAGCAATTGCTTTGATTAAAATATCTTGATATAAAGTCTTATTGGAAGTTTCAACCACCACTACCCCTAAGCATAACTTTTTTACTTAATTTAATATATTCTGCTGAAGGTCGTGGCATCACATCATCATAAGAACATTTCACATGGATCAACACTGGCAATGATTTTTTTTCCGCATAGGATAATGCTTTTTCAAACGATTTTTCGTCGTACACTGTTTCGGGGTAACTTGCAATCCCTGATTGTTGTGCTATTCCCAAATAACTAACCTGTTGTTGATAAGTATTTTGTCCGCCAGTACTTTTATTGGATTCATTATCAAATACGATATAAATTAATGCCCCTGGTTTTTGTCTATAACGTCCTGCTGTCGTTAATCCTCCCATATGCATAACGAACTCGGCATCACCTCCACAAACAATAACATGATTACCCGCTAAGTATGCACCCAAGCCCACACTTAAGGCTCCACCCATATTACCAACCATATAAAAGTTCTGTGTGTCAGGCATAGTACTAAACATCTCTCGCGCTGTATTACCTGTAGTTCCGATAAAAACATAATTGGTTCCCCGATATCTTCGATTCAAAACCCGAAGAAACTGGCTACGGGCTATATAATTGCTCAAATCAAGTTTATGTTTTTCTTCTAAGGCTACTGTGGAAAATGTGTCTGTTTTTAGCACTAAGATTTTATTAGTATTATGACTTTCTTCAATTTGTTCTATCGCATTCTCCAAATTATTGGCATTTAATATTTCATAAGTAGCACCATAAGCTTCTATTAATTTAGGTAATTCTGTAGCCAAGTGTTGATGCTGGATTTCACTATCGCCTTCCTTATAAGTTCGCCAACTTACTAGCATGGCTATGTGAATATCATACGGCTTGAGAAGACTGGTGATACAACTACCCATGTTTGTTAAACCAGAAGACTGAGCAATGATCAATGGTTTTTTGCCCGACATCTTCAACCCAGCAGCCATTGAACAAGCTACCGCTTCACTGGCGGCTGGAACATATTCTATTGAGTCACTATTAATGGCGGCATTTATCAGGTTTTTAGCAAAACTACAGGGAACTACACAAAAGTGGGAGTAGCCGCTTTTACTTAACTGATTGATAAAATTTTCTGTATTTAGCATTCGAGTGTGAGTTTTAATTTTCTATATACACATTAAACCTAAACTTAGCATTCCCATAATTTTCAATTCTCTGATCTTCAATAGTCGCCTTTAACCCCAATTTCTTGCAGATATCTAAAAACCACTGTTTTTCATAAAACATATGTGGGTAAGCATCATATTTTTCCCGGTATTTTTCTTCTCCAATTTCTGCGGTTCTAATATCAAAAAATAGTTGCTTCTTTTTGGCATCATTGACATCTAAAATTGCTGCTTTTCCGCCTTTCACTAAGACTCGTGATATTTCTGCAATCACATTTTCAGCATATTCAAGCGTCGGAAAATAAATAAAAACCCCAAAACTCAAAACAACATCAAACTGATCATTGTCAAAAGGAATGAGGTTTGCCTCTGCAACCTTAAATTCTCCTAATGGCATAGCATGTTTAGCAATATTGACTAAAGTGTCACTATAATCAATGCCAAAAACTTTAGCCCCTTTTTGATAAATCGGAAATAGAAAAGCCCCAGCACCACAACCGACCTCAAGCAATTGAGTAGAGGAGTCAATCTCCATTTTTTGGATAATGAAATCCACAAAAGCTTTCCAAGACTCTTCTGTAAGATCGCCTGCACCCACCGAGTCAAAGCCATCAGCTTTCAGCAATTCCCTAAGCGTTAAGGAATCATCCTTTTCTAACACATTCTGGCCTTTTTTCAACCAAATAGATTTCCAATTATTAGTCATAAGCTACTTATTTACCTAGTAAATCAACAGAAATACGTTTGATTAAATTCACCTCATCGTGATGTATCTCACCCAAATGACACACTATCGAACCTGGTAAAGGATTTCTTGGTGAATATAAAACCACCTTATCATCCTTAGCTTTGATTGTACCATTTAGGTAAGTACACAACAAAGGTTGATTTTCCAGTGACGGTATAAATTTTTTAAACCGTTCCATAAAGAGTTTTTTACTGTTTTTAACTCTTTCGACCAATTTGGTATGTATTGGTATGACATCATACAATGAGCAAATAGCATGATAAGGTCCAGTCACCGTTTTGTTTTTATGTGTGTCTATATTGAAGTAGAATAAAGCATCTTGCTTTCGTTCTTCCAAACCCTGTTTGTAAGCAATAAAACCAGCTCCAGTTAAACCAAATAAGCCTTTACAAGAACTAAACGCTATCACATCTGCCAATTCGTGTCCATTTTCCAAGCCGATTGAACCTGTAGCATCAACAAATAGTTTTGATTTTAACCTATCAGCTTTGGATCTCAACCATTCTAAGTTGATTTTAAAGGCTCGACTAGTTTCTGTATAGGCACATAAAACCCAATCATACTGCTGCTCATTAAGCTCATTTAATTGATCATAGCGCACAACATCAATTTGTTCACATTTAGGCAAGAGTTTCCTTAAGCGTTCACTATAATAACCAGTTAAGACAACTAATACTCTACCAGAAATAAAAGTATGCGCTGCTAGTTCTATAGCTAAAGTTGCTGATCCTTGTGCAGCAACTATATTATCTTGTCCTGATAATTTTCGTAGCCAATTAATGACATAGTCGTAAATGGATTGGTATTCACGATCTCCTCGACCAAATACTGGTTTTAATCCAGATAGATTTTCATGCAAAATGAGTGCTGGTCCCGGTGTTAGCATGAGCTTTTGGTTTGCAATTGAGACTAAGGATTTTTGTACTCTCTGGCGAATCTCCTGACTACTGACTCCTTTAGTACGAGGAAATACCAATAATTTTTCTGATGAGACATGATTGGAGTTATCGTCACCATGTACTAACATATCTATATGAAATTGCTCTAAGATTTTATCAGTAATTAGCCAAGGTGTTTCGACAACTTCTGAAACTGCCGTTATAGCTTCTAAAATTTCTTTTCTTTCTTGAAAGGATAATTCAGGCACATAAGCTTTATATTTTTTTATCTCTTCATCTGAAGTGAGTCCAATAATAACCTCACCATATTGCTTTGCTCGCTTAATCAAACGGATATGTCCATGATGCAAAATTGTTGCTGACATATCCACCATGATTCGCTTCATAATTTGGTATCCATTGTTTTTATTTTTCTACAACAGTTAGTTTGATATTATTGTGACTTGCCATTTCAAGAATTGACATGCTTGGATCTGCTGTTTGTAACATTGAAAGCAGAACATCAGTTTTAACATTAAATACCCCTGCAAAGGTATAATCTAGAAAAGTGGCTCCCTTATTTGATAAGTATTTAAAAACTTGATCTTCGATATTCGCATAAACAATAGTGACATATTCTGTATTCATGTATTCTCTAGCAGCTGCTAGTGAATCCACTTGCCCAATTGAGTCTTCAACTCGTGCAATATGCACTCTTTCAGATGTTTCAATACTAACTTTTGATTTAGAGTCTATTACAAAGATCAGACTATAATAATCACCCAGTTGTGCTTGAAATTTTTTCACATTCTCTGGATTTTCTAGCAGCACTTCTCCACTTATAATATCTGGCTTAGCACCAAGCACGATTAGTGTTTTTTGCCCTTGTGGCTCATGGGAACCCACACGCTCAAGAATCGGTTCAAACATACAAGGGGTTTCAAGTAAAGTTTTTACACTTTGATGACTAAAAGTATGTCGTATATATGAAGAACAAATATTTCCAAGAATGCTAAAATCAGCTTTTCCATCAAAATCACCATTAACAACTTGATCCAAATATTTGGTTGGAATGATACCAGTTTTAATACCATCATTCTTGAGACGGATTAAGGTTTCTTGAAGCAAGTTAGTATTAGCATCGGCTCCCCAATGAATCACAACTCCATCAGCACCAGCACGAATAGCACGTTTTGAAATATTATAAGTAGTTTCAATATTTTTTGTTGTTACTAAATATTCATTACGTGCAATAACCTCAAGTTTTGGTACAGTTGTTTTGACTTTGTTTATCAGCCGACAAAATTCGTCTGGTGTACTTAATACTAGAGCATTTGGAGTCAAACTATTTACCTTTGGAAAACGTTTAGACTCAACTACAATCATATTACAGCCGACAGCATATAATTCTTTGGCAATAGTCGCTGCAATGCTTGGCTCATTAAACAACATGTCTACATCGACAACAATAGGTTTGTCAGTATGTATCCGCAAACGACGTACTACATCAATATAGTTAGTCCAAGCCAGCGTACAATTATCAGCATATCCTTTTTGCCATGATTGAGTGAGACTGCTCACCCAATAACCATAACAGTCTGGATCATTTTCGAGAAATTCGGTAATCCAAACTTCAGGTAATTCAACGAAATACTTCATAAAATAGATAAATCATCTAGTAAGAATAAACTACATAATCGGGAATGACACCAATGCCATCCGTAACCTGGCTTTGTTGGTAACTCTTTCATAATTCTCTTGTTTTAACTAATTCTTCTAAAAACGAGCTGCTTCTGCATCGTAATAATTATTAATATAAGTGATTATATCATATTTTGATTTATTATCCAAGATTTCTTTACCCCAACCCGCGCCCTCATCTCCGCCAGTTCTTCCACATAACCTCCCGATAAAATCGGAAATCTACACCAAGTTTTGGGATCAAGGCTTTCATCATCTAAATGAAAACTTGGGGCAAAACGTTCTCGTTTCCATTGATTACGTGTCCACAAATTGAAAAACCGTTCTATCCAGATTAATAATTGTTCTTTTTTATAGTCACTAAATTGATTTTGGAGTAAAACAAAAATTTCATAAGGCGTTTGTTTATCACGAATTGCGGCTTTTTCTATCGCATTTAGCAACGGATAGGGCATTAAGTCTTCTTCATCTGTTTGTTTTTTTTCTTTTGGACGTAATTCTGCTGTTGGTGATTGTTGATTCACTAAGGAAAGGGCTGGTATTGCCCCTAATTGATCTGGGCCTTTTGTTTCTAGCCAACGCAGCCATTGGCGTAAAAAATCTTTATCTATTCCAGCTAGTGGGCTTAAGCCTCCGCTAGTGTCTCCGTCCATTGTTGCATAGCCTTGTGCCGCTTCGGAACGATTACTAGTTGCTAATAATAAGGCGTTACGAATATTGGCAATCATCCAAACACTGGGGGAGCGTACTCGTGCTTGAATGTTTTGTAGTGCTAGATCATCTGTTTCCCAAGATAAGTTTTGTTGTAGGGCTTGGGAAACTATAGCTGTATAGTCCTTTACTATTTTATCAATATTTAATTCGAGATAATCGGCTCCAATGCTTTTTGCTAAAGTTTCTGCTGCTTGTCGCGTTGTTTCACTAGAATTTTCTGTGGCTTGATAAACACAAGTTAGTAGTGACTTTACTATGTCATTTATTGTCGTGATGGTTGAACATTTATGCTGGATTTTGTGACAAAATCCTTGAATACCTAATTCGGCTACGCCTAGTTCTATCATTAAACGTACTAAACAAGCAATAGCTGAAGAATCTGCTCCTCCACTTAAAGATAAAACAAAACCTTGAGAATGGCTTTTGCGGAGATAATCAAATAAAGCTAGACTTTCTGCGCGGGTAAATTCTTCTTCTTTAATTGTTGGGCTTTGTTCCCATTCCCAAAACTTTGTTATTGTCTTTGAACTGGGTGCAATTTGAGGATATTCAAAAGCTACCTCAATTCGACTTTCTAATTTTGGTACCCATTCGCTAGTACGCGCTTGAGACATGCGGGTTAAATCAACATCTACTAGGGCAGTGATTAATTGATAATCGGCAAAACTAAAGCGTTTGCTGCTGGCTAATAATTCTCCATTACTAGCTATCATGGCATCACCGTCATAAATTGCTCGCCCTGCCTCATTTCCCAATAAATTCGTATAAATATAACTAACACTAAATGCCCGTGAACCTTCTAATACAAAACGTTTACGTATCCGATGCTTGTTAAAGGCAAAATGGCTGGCACTAGGATTTAGGATAATATCTACTCCCTTTTCAGCTAATTTTATCCCTGGACGATTTGCTACCCAAGCTTCTTCACAGATTTCAAAGCCTATACGCACTGAGCCACAATTAAAATAAATATCACCGATTGGGTAAGATGCGCTATTAAAGTTAATTTTTGCCGATACATTTTGTGGCCAACAATGAAACCAGCGAGCTTCGTAGTGAATCCCATCATTAGGTAAAAAGCGTTTCGCCACAAATCCTGCTATTTTACCATTTACAAGTAGGCAAACTGTGTTATAAAGGCGATTTTCATATAATAGCGGCAAGCCCACCGAAACAATAATTCCCTCTGTTTGCTTAACTAATTCGGATAAGACTCGCCGTGATTGTGCCAAAGTTCCTGGGGCTAAAAAGGCATCTTCGCAGCCATAGCCACTAATACACAGTTCTGGTAAGCATAAAATCTTGACTTTCTCAGTGCGAGCGGCTTCGATAGCAGCTATGATATTTTTTTGGTTACCAGCCCAATCAAGTGGCGTTTGATTTAGGCTGGCGGCACCGACTTTAATGTATTTCATCTGATTTTGTGATTAGTCTGAAAATCGTCGCATAAAGCGTGGGCGAAAATTTGGACGGGATTTGGGTTGAGACAGTCCATATTTTCTAAGTAAGATTTTATGAGCTTCCAAGGGGCGAACACCACTTGTTACTAAAGCCAAATAATCCCTTATATGTGATTGAAGATAAATACATTTTTTTTGTAATGGATCATTAGAAAGCCTATATCTAATACCATGCCAATTTTGCTGATAATGCGTTGTGCCTTTATCAAGTATTGCCCATAATTTCTTCAAATTCTTTTGAGAATTGCCAATTTGAACAGGTTTTAAGAGTTCCCTGCCTTTCATCAGATTTCCAGAAAGTGTTTTCAAACGCTTATAGACTAAATATGCTGCCTTGCGACTTTCAGTTCTTATGGATTGAATCGTTTTAAAACGACTTTTAATCGATGATGGAATATTTTGCCTATCTGCAATACCAGATAAATTAAAATTATACAATCCTGATTTTATTATACTTTTTCGATTATTTAGGATTGACTTTACCAATAATTTTCCCTTAGATACTTCAATATAGCTTTGTTTATCAGAACTATCATGAATAATACTAGCTTCTGTACCTCTGATACCAGCCGTTATCGTCGGGGTTTGATATTCGACTTTGTCTGGGCTTCTTTTCGCAATAATTCCGCTGACAAATCTAAAAAAGCCTTTAGCTAAATAAAATATGCTTTTATCCTTTTTCGGCTGGCTTTCTTCAAAATAATAATTTTTGATTTTAAATTGGCTATTTTCTTTAACTATATAAGAAGAATCATCAGGATTATGAACTAATACTGATGCTCCTTTAGTTGTTACAATGGTTACACCATTACTTAATTCAGTTCCAATGCTCACTTTTTGCTGCTTACCATTAGGAGTTAGTAAATAGGCGTAACCTTCAACCATTGCCACTATTCCCGCACCTTTTCCCCTTAATGCGTTTTGCCTCTCTTTTTTCTCCGCAACACTAGCTATTGCTATTTTGCTTTTCAAAGCTGCCTCAACTGCTGCTTTTGATTGAGGCACCGCTTTTGTGATAGCTTCAGCAATTTGCACTAAAAGGGTGACAGATTGTGGCACTGCATCTGCTATTTTAGTAGCAATCTGACTCGCCGCTGATGGTACAACTTTTGCGGTGGCAGCAGCTAAATTGGGAATTCGATTATCTGGTACAACTTGCGCCATTAAGGCAGCAACTGTTGCCGCCGATTCAGGTGCAGCTTGCGCTATTACTTGACTAATTAAAATTGGATCTTCGCCCGCATTGTATAAGCGTTGAGCAATTTCGCTGGCTGATTCGCCCCATTTTAAGGCTCTTTTAATGTCATTTACGTCTGTACTGGCTGAGGCGGCTGTGCTACTAGTTGCTATACAAAATAATATTGCCCAAAGCCAGTTTTTTTGAGGTTTTTTCATGATTCACCCTTATGTTGTTGCGTTGAAATGTTTTAATTTTAGCGGCTAGTTTTGAAAATGTCTATTTTTTACTATAATTTACGGCCATAATCCCGCATTAACTAACCGATTGATAACTATTGTTTTAGGCAAAAAAATCAATTGGTCATCAAAATAATTATCTATAAACACATCTTGTGTATAAATATTATCTATAGTTCCCCCATTTTCCTTATTAGCCTGCCCATCTTTGCCTTTGGAAAATATAATCGCTATTACATCAGAATTGGTATTTTCATTGGTTAATGGTGTATTTTGTAAATCTCTAATTTTTAAATTGTTAGATGTATTAGGCGGTGTTGGCAGGCTTTGGCTAGTGTATTGTGCATCAACCCGATAGCGAAATGCTTGCCCCCATGCATCAGTTTTACTACTATCTAAAGCTAAAGTTGCCCATGGCAAATAGCCTTCTTGCCCATTAAGGCTTGAGGTTTCCATACCAATTTCTGGATTCGAGGCTGGATAAGGTAAACGATTGTTTATTACTAGAAAGCCTAGTAAGGATTCTTTGATGGTTTCTAAATCTTGTTGAGTGGATTTAAGTTTGATTTGCTCTCTTTGTATAGAAAGAGGTAATAATAAACTACTGATTATTAAGCTTATAATAAGTAGTACCATCGCTATTTCTATTAAGCTAAAACCAAACTGATTTTTTGTCATAATTAAGGTAAAGGTAAATAATTGACTAAGGTATTTCTGGAAAGCCAAGTTAATATATCATCAAATTGATTTTCTACATAAACATCGTAAACAAAGGTTTTATTTAAATTAGCATTATCATCATCTGGTATAGCGTTTTTACCATAAGAAAAAATAACGGCAGCTACACGAGAATCACCGCTTTTAGTTGTCAAATAATTAGCTTTTCTATCTGTTATTCTTAAATTGCTAGCTTTTATAAATATTTTTTCATAAAGTGGGATTTCTGTATATTCATCTTCAACCCGATAACGAAATGGATTACCCCACGCATCTTGCCTACCTACACCCAAATCAGCCCAAGCTAAATAAGCCTCTTTTTTACGCAAGTTTGAATCTTGTAAACCCGTTTCTGGATTCGAGGCAGGATAGGGTAAACGCCCATGAATAGCAATGAATCCTAATAAAGCTTGTTTGATGTTTGCTAAAGTTTTTTCGGTTTTTTGGTATCGAAGATAGTCAATTTTGGCGGAAATTGGATTTAAAAGTTTAGTTAATAATAAGCTGAGAATTAATAAGACAATTGTGAGTTCAATTAAATTAAAACCGTTGGTTTTTTTCATGAGACACAAAAAATTTGATAGCTTTATTTATTTGTAAAAGGAAAAGGTTTGATTCGTTGTCTTACATTCGCTGTACTTTTTTCATAGCTTATAGGACTTAGCTTATAGGACTTACGCACTGACAGCAGAAGTTTGTTAGGTTTTAAATAAAAACAAAATGTTAAACTTTATAACTTACTTGGAGTCGAAAGCTTTAGCTTAAGCCTCACAGGGCAACCACAAGGGATTGCCCCTACAGTAAATTACTGTTTGTAGGGGCAATCCCTTGTGGTTGCCCTTGTGTATAAGTGAGTGAGCTCCGCTGAATACTATGGCATAGTGGGAGCTTGGGAGCAAATACAATTTTTGGTGGATTAGGAAAAACTCAGGTTCATTTTTAGCTCCGCAATTCGACTTCCAATGCTTGCATCATTTCTGTCGCCTTTCCCTGTAAAAACACATCTGTGATTGAATCGGTGTAATTTGACTTATTGGGATTGATTTCAATAACTTTTGCGCCGTTTTCTTGGGCTTTATAAGGAATCATGCAGGCTGGCATAACTTCACCAGTTGTACCTATCACTAAGATAACATCGGCTTGGAGAGCTTCTTTAGCAGATTGAGAAGCGGCTTCTTCTGGGATGGCTTCACCAAATAAAATGACATCAGGTTTTAATATGCCATTATCTTTTAAACATCTAGGGGGAAGATTGTCGAAATTAATTTGTTTGGCGAAATATTTTTCGCCACAGTCTAAACAAACTAGTGTTTGCAAGGTTCCATGAAATTCATAGACGTTTTGGCTGCCAGCTTCTTGATGTAAATTGTCGATATTTTGTGTAATGACTGTTTTTATAATCCCCTGTTTTTCTAATCTAGCTAAGGCATAATGTGCCTCGTTAGGTTTAGCATCCCCATAAGGGCCATAAAATAATTCTCCGAGAGCTTGCCATGAGGCTTTGGGATTTTGTAAAAAATAGTTTAAATCTAATACAATTGGATCATATTTTTCCCAAAGTCCGCCTTCGCCTCGAAAGGGTGGGATGCCGCTTTCTACGGAAATACCTGCTCCTGTGAATACAATGGTATGTTTGGAATCGCGGAGTAAATTAGCTGCTTGGTTTAGTTTGGTGTTGGATTTTTTCATTTCTATAATTTTGGCGTGGATTTGTGCTATTTGGTTCTCGTTTCCACGCGCCAGCAGTATTGAGGTGCCAGCGTCGCGGCCTGTATCTGATTCAGTATTTATGTGAGTTCTTTAATAATATGCCGAGCAAGGTGTTCATCTATTTCTCGAGGTCTTGGAACTGGCTGTTTCTTACCAGTACTTTGGTTCTTGTACAAATCATGCTTACTGCCGTGTCGAACCAAAATACAGCCGTTTGCAGTAAGTATATTGATGAGGTCTTTCCTTTTCATACGGTTATGGATAGCTCTTTCACTTGATGCTTTCGAGGTACTTCATCCATTGTCATTAAAATGAATGCGTCTCTAAGATTTTCTTCAAGTTCTTTCAGGGTTTCACCTTGAGACATTATCTCAGGATGCTCCAAAAGCTTACCTACCCAAAAAGTCTCGCCCTTCCAATAAATCATATTTAGGTTCTTATGCATTATACTCCTCGTCAATTTATTTCTCGTTCCCACGCTGGAGCGTCACTGCTATTAAGTTAAGCCTTAAAATCAGACCTCCGAGGCATGATATTGACGCTGGAGCATGGGAACGATAGTAAAGTAATTTTAGGATTTTCAGGATAAAGACAAACCTCAAATTTAGGGTCTAAATATCTCTAATTTTAAATCGGCAATCATTTTGTAATGTTTATCATTAGCTGTCAGGAGTAGCAATTGATATTGCAAAGCCGTTGCCGCAACCAACGCATCCGCCAGACTAACAGAATGGCTATGAAAATATTGTTTTACTAATATACTTGCGTGGTTAGAAATATCTTCATTGATCGGAACAATTGTAGCATTTCAAGTGCTTAAAGTCGCTTCTAAACTTAATAATTCAGCTTTGTTTCGCATTCCCTGAACCAATTCCATATAAGTAACGGCAGAAAGCATAATGTTAGTCAGATTCTCTAAAATAACAGCAGCTTTATCATTGCCACGCATATACCAAATCATCACATCAGTATCTATCAACAATTTTCAAAGCGACTTCTCCTTAACAGACGTATATAATCTCCCACATCTTGAGTAGCTTTATAATCACGCCAAATACCAAACAAAGGTGTATGACTTTTATCAGTTGGTTCTAGATTTGATTGCTTATGTAGCGATTTTTCTGTAACAATCACCACAGAAAAAACCTGCCCTTTTGGTAACTGCTTTGCCCATTCTGCTGGTAAATCATTGCTAGTCAAATGTTTGAAAACCAAAGGCAACATAATAATGTACTCCTACATAATTGTTTTGTCGTAATCTAAAGTGCATAATATTATAGCATTGCCCGATTTAGTTAAGCACATTTACGCTCCAAATCTGACAAAATCAGACTTCCAAGGTTTTTCTTAACTTCATGGCAGTGAATAGTTAAATTTGTGAAATTTTTGAGTATAACATTATTCCTATCATTTTTTCCCAGCTTTATGTTATGTTAATAATTTTGTGATGTTAAACTTAACAATATGCCTTCTCAACTAATAAGTTCATTAAAATACATTATTCATATTATTAATAGTCTCAGCGAATGGATTGGGCGTTTAATCGCTTGGTTAGTATTAATTCTGGTATTAATCATTGTTTATAATTCTAGCATGGCAGCTTTATTTTCTATTGGTTCAGTTGCTTTGCAGGAGTTGCAATGGCATTTATTTGCTTTAGTGTTTTTACTTGGTGCTGCTTATACATTAAAACATGATGAGCATGTTCGAGTAGATATTATTTATAAAGGGCATTGGATGAATAAACGCAGACGTGCTTGGGTTGATTTGCTGGGTGGTTTATTTTTCTTAGTGCCTTTTTGTTTGTTAATTATTAGTGCGTCTTGGACATTTGTCCATGATGCTTATATTTATCAAGAAGGTTCACCCGATGCGGGTGGTTTGCCTTATCGTTTTTTACTGAAATCGGCTATACCTCTTGGTTTTGGTTTGCTAATGTTACAAGGTATTGCTAACAGTTTAAGCAGCCTTTTGTATTTAGTAGGTGTTGAACTGGAGGAACAGGATTAATGGAACTGTTGCTCAGCATATTTAGTATGGAAGTATGGGCATTGGTGATGTTTGCCGTGCTAGTGGTTGTTTTATTATTAGGCTATCCCGTTGCGTTTACTTTAGGTGCGATTGCGCTGCTATTTGGTAGCGTGTTTTTGGATTTATCCTTTTTTAATTTGCTGCCGATGCGAATTTGGGGAGTGATGACAAATTTTACTTTGCTGGCTGTGCCTTTATTTGTATTTATGGGCGTGATTTTAGAGAAATCGGGCTTAGCTGAAGATTTGTTAGAAACAATGGGATTGTTGTTTGGTAGTTTGCGCGGCGGTTTGGGTGTATCTATTGTAGTTGTGGGCGGGTTATTGGCGGCTACAACTGGTGTTGTCGGCGCGACAGTGGTAACAATGGGTATTATAGCTTTGCCTTCTATGCTAAAAAATGGCTATTCTCCTGCGCTTGCAACTGGTACTATTGCGACTGCTGGTACATTGGGGCAAATTATTCCACCCAGTATTGTTTTGATTTTATTAGCTGATATGATGGGAGTTCCAGTAGGGCGTTTATTTATTGGCGCCGCTCTTCCTGGGATTTTATTGGTTGTATTGTATCTAATTTATATTCTGCTAACAGCATGGCGCCATCCTGAAACTGCTCCCGCTTTGGCAACAGATAGCCATAGTTGGGATATGGCGTTTTTGATGCGAGTGGTAAAAAGTCTTTTGCCAGCATTATTTTTAATGTTTACCGTATTAGGTACAATATTTTTTGGCTATGCGACACCAACTGAATCAGCAGCTTTTGGTGCTATCGGTGCTTTATTGTTAGCTAAGTTACATAAACGATTG
>JALWSU010000337.1 GCA_026993485.1 Thiotrichaceae bacterium
GAAAATCGTTAGGAACTGTGGAGCCATTATCATGAGCATTGCGCGTATTTTTCTAAGTCAGCCACATGCGACATTTTCAATAACCTTACTAGCTATAATTCTAGGTATTTTGGGCTATGAAAAAATCCCAACTAATCTGTTTCCCGATACTAACCGCCCAATGGTTTCCGTCGTCGTACAATGGCCTGGGGCAACTGCTACTGATGTTGCTACTGATGTTACTCATGCTTTAGAAGTTCGCCTGTCTGCTATTGATGGAGTTCGGCGGGTTACTTCAACTTCACGCGATGAAGTGGCAGCAGTACAAGTTGAATTTGAGTACGATAATGAGATTAATACTGCTGCTAATGCGGTGACAACTGAACTGTCTCGCGTTAATCTGCCTGCTGGCACTCGACAGCCGTTGGTTTTTAAAATCACTGATGCTGCTCATCCAGTAATGGTGCTAGCTGTAACTCCTGCTAAAGATTCTGAACTAGATTTGGCACAAGTTCGGCGTATTGCTGAACACGATTTACGCGATACTTTGCTCAATTTGCCTGGAGTTGCTGAAGTTGAAATTTTTGGTGGCCCAATTCGTCAAGTTGCTATTGATTTGGATCGTGATAAGTTATTAGCGCATGGTTTAAATATTACTCAGGTTGTGGCAGCTTTGGTTGGTTCTAACTTGTCGCATCCTGCTGGTTTAGTTCATCGTCAAGGTAGTCGGTTTTTACTTACTGCACAAACGCTGGCTAAAGGTCCTGAAGATTTAGCTGCGGTGCTAGTTCCATTACCAAATGGCGAATATTTGCGTGTTGGTGATTTGGGTAAAGTTGCGTGGGGAGTGGCGGATGCTACTTCTATTTATCATGGTAATGGTAAGGCAGCCGTTGGTGTCGCCTTATTACGTTCCGAACGTGGTTTTGCTCAGCCAGTAATTGATACGATTAATTCCCAGTTCAGTCAAATTAAAACTCAATTTCCCAATTTAAATCTTGAAATTGCTGATACTCAAGGACGTTTAATCGGGCTAACTGTTGATAATATGCTTGATTCACTGCGCGATGCGGTAATAATGACTATTTTGGTTATTTTTCTCTTTTTAAATAATTCTCGCGCTGCTTTTGTGGTTGGATTATCTGTGCCGATTACTTATTTATTAACTTTTGCGATTCTTTGGTGGCTAGGTTATGAATTTGATATGGTGACTTTGTCGGCGATTATTATTGCAGTTGGGCTGCTGGCAGATGATGCCATTGTTGTAATTGAAAATATTGAGCGGCGTATGCGTGAATTTAAAGAAGATGGTATGACGGCTGCGGTTCGTGGATTGG
Source organism: Thiotrichaceae bacterium (assembly GCA_026993485.1). Classification (GTDB taxonomy): domain Bacteria; phylum Pseudomonadota; class Gammaproteobacteria; order Beggiatoales; family Beggiatoaceae; genus JAUXCJ01. The sequence goes on from JALWSU010000337.1 coordinate 1,317, forward strand.
ATGAGATTTTTTTGGCTGATGTTTCGGGTACGGTTAGCACTATTTTAGTATTAATACCGATTATGTTTATTGGTGGCTATGTTCAAACCGTATTGAGACCTTTAACTGTTACGCTTAGTGTTTCGCTGGCTTCTTCTCTAATTGTTTCTATTACTTTGATTCCCTTATTAGCTCCGATTTTTTTAAAACCAAATGCAGCTGATCCGTTGGCTTGGATTTTAAAGCCTTTTATTCGCTTCTTTTTGCAGCCATTACAAAATTTTTATATCGTTTTAGTTAAATGGGGATTAAAAAATCGGGCTTTAGTTTTATTACTATTTGTTATAGTTTTTATAGGTTCAGCTTCACAAATGCGGATGTTGGGACGAGAATTAATGCCGATGATGGATACTGGAATAGTTAGTATTCGCTTTGAAGCCCAAGCTGATACTGATGATGAGCGCATGAATAAGTTAGCCGCTCAAGTTGAACAGGCGATTCGGGATGAAGTTCCAATTGATTGGATTTTATCCATTTCTACTGTCATAGGAGCTGAAGCGGGTGTAAAGTCATTTGGTGCTGAAAGGCGACTACAGCAAGGCGAAATCACTTTAAATTTAATTAACCGTTTTCGGCGAAATCGCACAATTTATGACATTGAAGATGGAATCCGCAGCCGCTTGCATCAAATTCCTGGACTTTTATCTGCGAATGTTACCGAATTTGGCGCAACGCCACTGTCTTCTATCCGTGCCAGCGTAGATGTAATGATAAGCGGTCCCGATCCTGCCGTTTTAGACCGTTTAGCTGATGAGGTGATAGATAAATTAGCAGCAGTTAAAGGACTGACAGGCTTTGAACGTAGTTGGCAGGGGCAATCAGAACGGATTGAACTCAATGTTGATCCAAAACTAGCCCGCTTACAAGGATTATCTGCTGAAGAAATTGCCCAACAAGTTGCGATGGCAGTAGGCGGTATACAGGCAGGCGGCTTGCGCGTTCCGGGACAAACTCAGATACCAATTTGGGTACGTTTACGCGCGGAACAACGTGCCAATGCTGAAGACTTAGCTGCTTTGAATATTCGCGCCCCAGATGGACACATAATTCCACTAGCCTCAGTTGCCACACCACGTATAGTCACCGCTCCAACCGCTGAAACGCATCAATATTTAGAACCGACTATTGATATACTCGCATGGCGGCGTAATCTTCCTATAACGAGATTACATGAACAAGTGGAGAAGGCATTAGCAGATTTAGTCTTACCACGAGGCTATAAGATTCATTATGAAGGTGAATATAAACAACTTTCGGAGTCTTTTGGACGACTGATCACCTCATTTTCGCTTGGACTGATTTTATTATATTTTATGCTTGCTATTACTTTTCGCTCCTTTGTCGATCCGTTTGCGATATTAGCCAGCTTACCATTGGCTTTGATAGGTGCCGTTTGGGGCTTATTATTAGCAGACAAAGTCGGTTCAATGCCTGCCTTTATGGGCATGATTTTGCTTATGGGCGTGGTGGTGAATAATGGTATTTTGTTGGTGGATTTTGCGAAAGCTGCTATCGAAAAAGGCCAAGATATTAATGCTGCCTTACTAGGAGCAGTAAGTAAACGAACTCGACCGATATTAATGACAGCCCTTTCCTCTGCTGTGGGGATGATACCAATTGCGATGGAACTAGCGGTTGGGATTGAGCGTTTATCGCCTTTGGCGGTGGTGGCGATTGGGGGATTGTTGGCTGGGACTTTTTTGACTTTGCTGGCGGTGCCGGTGTTGTTTCATGTGCTGGCTTCGAGACGGTATTAGAGTTTGAATCAGGTTTATCATTCCCACGCTGGAGCGCACTCTCTTATACACAAGGGCAACCACAAGGGATTGCCCCTACATCATTGTTTGTAGGGGCAATCCTTTATGGTTGCCCAGTGAGGGTTTTCAGGATTAAAGGGCAACCACAAGGGATTGCCCCTACAGTAAATCACTGTTTGTAAATGCTTTTATTCAAGCAGTTTGTTATCGCACCACTGAACGTAATGCTGCTTATCAACTGGATGCGAAGGATATTACGGGACCCTTAGATGTGCAAATTCGGGAAGCATAATGTTGATTTCGTATCGGGCAACGAAACAACAAACCTGACAGGTTTTTAAAACCTGTCAGGTTTATTTTTACTTTCGTGGACTAGACAAATTAGTACTACGTTGCTCAAAAGCTGCGATTCTCTCTCGCATGGCAAGTATTTTCTTATTATCCAATGGCATATATGCCTCATCTTGTAAAGTCCCACCTAATGATTCAGCAAGCTCTTTGGCATTTTTCAACATTAATTCTAAGGCTACTCGCCCACCAAATGGGCCTGGTAAGCGCATAAAAAAAGCTAGTCCAGGGGTACTGCGCTCAAACATTTCTTCTGGAATCAGCGTTCCTGGTTCGACCAAGTTTGCCACACTAAAGACTGGCTGTTCGCTTTTTAAGGCACCAACGCCGTAATGGTGGAAAATATTAAATTTGCCATATTTCAGCCCCATGGCTTCTAGCATTTTTATAAGCTCCATTCCTGAAAAATGGCGATCTTGTTCGGCAACTACATATAATACAACCATTAATTCTGTTTGTTTCTCAGATAAATCCGCTTGAGTCTTGGGCCTTTCATCCTTTGGCATTTCCTCGAATGGATCCACTACCATAGTATTAGCTTCGTGAATCGGCTCTGGGAACTCTTCATTGGGGTTATTAGCCAAACGTATTGTTGGCTCAGCCTGTGTTTGTTCTAGCAGATTATCGTCAAAATAATCGTCTGTATATAAATCACGATTGAGACGTCTAGCCATATCACCTTTTGTGTTTTGATTGACTTTGTATCTCCAAATTGCTATCCCAATGATAACAATAATAAGTAAAATCAATAATAAGTTGCTCATCAATTCATGCCTCTATCATATTCACTGCCATATCAAGATCAACCGCTACTATGCGAGATACGCCTGCTTCTTGCATTGTAACACCTATTAATTGATCCGATATTTCCATAGTAATTTTGTTATGAGAAATAATAATAAATTGTACACGTTCTGACATGGCTTTTACCAATGTACAAAAACGTCCCACATTGCTATCATCCAGCGGTGCGTCAACCTCATCAAGCATACAAAATGGGGCTGGATTAAGTTCAAATATCGCAAAAACTAAGGCTATTGCGGTCAGTGCCTTTTCTCCGCCTGAGAGTAAGTGTATGTGGGTATTACGTTTACCGGGTGGATGCGCCATAATTGTCACTCCTGCTTTTAGTATATCATCATTTGTCAATTGTAAGCTGGCCTCTCCGCCTCCAAATAAACGCGGGAACATATTTTGTAAAAAATCATTAACTTGGTCAATTGTTTGCTGAAAACGTGTGCGAGTTTCACGGTCAATGGTTTTTATAGCACGGATTAATGAGTCTAAGGCTTTATTTAAATCTTCAGCCTGATTATCAAAATATTGTTTACGCTCTAATTCGGTTGCATATTCTTCTAATGCAGCCATATTGACTGAGCCGAGTTTTTCTAATTTGCGCTCCACTGCCTCAATTTGTGCCTCCCAACTCGCTTCATCAGCATATTCAGGTAAATCACTAAGTAAAGCAATCGGACTATATTCGGTTTTGGCTAATTCATCCTCTAAGCTTTGCCTACGTATTTGATTAGCTTGACATTCTATTCGTAGCTGTTCAATCTTTTTGCGTAATTCGTTGCTGCGGGATTCAATCGCTTGGCGTGTTCCGTCGTAGTCACTTAATGCGGCGTCTAAATGGGCAACTGTTTGTTTTGCTTGAATTAATGCTTCTTCTATTTCTGTGCGCTGATGCTGATTTTCTTCGAGTTGTTTCTGTAAAGCCTTTATCGGAGTTACATTTTGTTTGAGATTTTCTTGTAATTCATAAGATTGTTGTTTAAATTGTTCCAATTGTAGCTGTAAACGGGTTATACTTTGTTGTAAACGAGCATGATCAGTGCGTAGAGATTCTAAACGAACTTCGGTTTTATGACGTTCATCTTTAGCTGCTTGTGAGTTTTGACGGCTTTGGACAAGAATTTCTTGATATAAATCGCGCTGATTAGTTAAATCTTCTCGTTCATCCGCTAATTTTTCCATTTCTTCAAGGGCGGCATGTAATTTATCGCTAGTGCTTTGCAATGCTTCTTTATCAATTGAAATTTGCTGATTTAATTCAGTGCGTTCTTTAGCAATGCGTTGCAATTGCGTTTTTATATGTTCAAGACGTGCCTGTTTGCCCGCCTGTTGTGATTCTAATTGTGATAATTCTTGGCGAATTTTATTCAGCTCTAATTGTGCTAGTTCACGCTGGTTTTCATATTCCTGTAAACGAATCTGCTCATCTTGAAGTGTTTTAGAAAGGCTTAGCACCGTTTCATTTAAAATCGTTAATTGTTTGTTTATTGCATTAATTTCTTGCTCTCGCGCTAAAACACCCGCTTCAGCTTGTTTATCAGCAATTTGTTGACTATATAACCAATTTTTGCCTAACCAAATACCATTAGGAGTAATCACTGATTCATGATCGGCTAAGTTTTTGCGTAATTTGTAAGCTTCAGTCAATGTCTCAGCAATCCAAACGCTGCCGAAAAAACTGCTTAAAGCCCAAGGAGCTTGTACTTTTTCTAATAATTTCCCTTTAACTAAATTCGGATTAACAGAATTTTTAGCGGTTTTTTCAAATAAAACTAATTCCCCTGCTGGGGGATTTCTTAAGGCTGTCACTGTCAATTCTTCAACACATAAAGCTTGTAAATGCTGACCTAAAACCATTTCTACTGCCTGTTCCCAAGGTGATTCCACTTGTAAAAATTGCGCTAAATGTGAGACATTCTCTAATCCTTGAGTTTGTAGCCACGCATTTTTATCAGTCTCATTTTTGCCTAAAGCTGCCTCTTGTAGCGTTTCCAATGAGGCTAAACGTCCGCTGAGTTTATGCACTTCCGCTTGATGCGCTTGTAGTTGTGTTGAATGCTTTTGAGTGAGTTCACGCAGATTAAGTACTGATTTTTGATGCGTTTCTAATCTTGCTTCTGCCATTTCTAAATTAGCTTGAACTTTTATTATCGCTTGTTCTAAATCAGCTAGCAGTTTTTCTAAATCTTTGACATCAAGCTCATTTACTTCTTCATTAAGACGAACTAGGCGTTGCTTATTTTCTGCTAAACGCTGTTCAAGGCTTTCCATCCGAGCGCGTTCAACTTGGGCGCGTTGACTTGGCTCCGCAGCGCGTTGATTAAATTGTTCAAAAGTAATTTGCAATTCCTGAAACTGTTCTTCAGCCTCACGCAAAGCTTGTTCTGCCAGCATTTCATTTTCCTGATTTAGGCGCAGCTCGCTTTCAGCTGTTTCGATTTCCTGAGCTAAACTAGCCGCTTGTTGCTCATCATTGGTTAAATTATTTTGAGCTTCATGTCGTCGATTTTCAAGCTGTTCTAAATCTTCCAATAATTGTTCATGGCGTTGCTTAGCATGTTGAATAGATTGCTCTAATTGACTAATTTTCGCTTCGATTGCATAAAATTGTTCTTGAACTTCATTCAAAGTACTTTGAGCAATTTTTTGCGCTTCACGCTGTTGTTTATGGGTAGCATCAAAATTGTTTAAATCATTTAAATCTTTTTCTAAAAGAATGGTTTGTTCATCAATAGATTGCTGTTGTTCTTGTACAGCGGTATCAAGACGATGCCAAGTTATGGCTTGCAATTGTGCTTTGAGTAACTTACCTGATTCTTTAAGCTCTTGAAATTTTTCAGCTTGTTTTGCTTGCTGTTTCAGCTTACGCAATTGTTTATCTAATTCATTACGCAGCTCATCAAGTTTGGCGAGATTTTCGCGGGTATGGTGCATCCGCTGCTCAGTTTCCTTGCGCCGTTCCTTATATTTAGAAATTCCTGCTGCTTCTTCAAAAAAGACGCGCAATTCATCAGGTTTAGCCTCAATCAAGCGCGAAATCATGCCTTGTTCGATAATCGCATAACTACGTGGTCCTAAACCAGTTCCTAAAAATAAATCGGTAATATCCTTACGGCGACAACGGACACCATTTAAAAAATACACTGATTGCCCATTACGCGACAATTGTCTTTTTACCGCAATTTCAGAATTTGGAGGATATTGTGGCACATTGACATTTTCAAAAATAAGCTCAATAGAGGCTTGATCAATGGGTTTACGAGTACGAGTGCCATTAAAAATAACATCACTCATCGCTGCCCCACGTAATTGTTTAGCCGAGCTTTCTCCCATTACCCAACGAACTGCATCAATCACATTAGATTTACCACAACCATTGGGACCAACAATACCAACTCTATTGCTTGGAAAATTGAGCGTTGTTGGATCAACAAAAGATTTAAAGCCAGATAATTTTAGTTTGCTAAGACGCATTGTTTATTATTTATGAAAAATAAGGTATTGATTGATTAATTTTTAATTGTATAATGAAATCTTATATTAGTTTTTTATCAAAAATAATAGGAGTGGTGCATTGACAAATAATATAAGAATATAACTTGTAAGATCAAGAATTTACGGCTGTGTTTCGCTATGATTTTAATTGATAAATTCAATTTGGATAAGAATAAGTAGAAATAATCTTAACACAGCAATGGTATAAATACCTATATTATCAATGATTTAGTTACAGAATGCTATTTTAATTAAAAACAATCACTTACAGTAAAGATTAGTGCATTTACGCTCTAAATTTGCATGGTTTTCTAAGTGTATTTTATGCAATAGGTTAATGCTATATATCTACCACTGATGAACTTTGTCAAGCTATAGCGTTAACCGATTGCATAAAATACACCTAGAAAACCTGCCAGGTTTTAAAAACCTGGCAGGTTTGGAGCGTAAATGTGCTTAACTAAATCGGGCAATGCTATATCAGTACGGCTTTGGAAATGGTAACTCCGGATGAGGCACAAAATTGTATCAATCACTGCCTCTAAATTCTGTACTTCACGCAATCGGGTAGTGCTATAATTATGGATGAGAATTTTATACACAGACATAGCTTTATTGGACGACGCGCCATAATAATATTAACTTGTTTAGTGTTAATGCTATTTTCATGGCAGCTTGAAGCTAGAACCCTTTATTTTTATAATCCTGAATCCAATATCAATGATTTTCGTTCCGTAAAAAGACTATTTAATCGTTATTTGTTATCTGCAACTAAAAGTAGGAGATATCGTTTTCAACCGTTTAAAAATGCTAAAATTTTTGAACGGTTTTTGAAAAAACCTCGCAAAAGAAACGAGGTGTTTTTATTACCAAGTTGGCAATACCAAAAGTTAATGAAACAAAAGGCTTTTCGGAAATTAAAACCAATCTTTGTTGCCACAATTAACAATAATCCTACTTATACTAAAGTACTAATCACTAAGAAAAATATTAGAAGTATGAAGCAATTGCGGAGAAAACGTATTGCTTCCGCAGGTGATCGTAATTACAGCAAAAAAACAATACAATTTATAGGTGCAAAAAACGGCTTACATTATCGTACACAATTTAGAATACTTACAGTACCAAAGGATGTTGATGCGTTAATGTCGGTTCTATTTGGTATGGCACAAGGTGCTTTAATTTCGCATATAAGTTTAAATAGCTTTTCTCGTATCAATAAGAGAAAATATCGCTTGCTTCGGCAACAAGGAGAAAGTCAAGCGATTATGCTCCCCATCGTTGTTGCTTATCAGCCGATTAAGAAAAAATCCACAAAACGCTTGCTTTCTGCGATTCAAGCAATGCCTGATTCTTCTAGAGGTAAAGAAATACTTGGTTTGTTAGGATGGAATGGTTGGAAAAAAGTCACTCCAAGAGATTTGCAATTATTAGAGGTAAAATAATGCTATGAGAAATTGGATATTAATCATTTGTTTTTATTCAAGCTTCGCCGCTTTTACAGCAGCAAGCGCAACTGCTGCTGGAATGTCGTCTAGAATTTTAATTATTAATTCGGATAAGTCTGTGAGCAAATATGCCATTATTCACCGGGAATTTAAGTCTGCACTGAAATTCAAAATATTTGAAATTAATATGCAGGGCAAAACTTTCACTCCAAATATGTTGAAACAACGAGTTTCAAGCTTACATCCTGATTTGATTTATGCTATTGGTTCTAAAGCTTATATACAAACTTCTGCTGTGATTAAAAATCAGCCGTTGATTTTTTCTTCCATGATTAATTGGCGCCGATTTAGACTGAATAATAATACTTACGGTGTAGCACTAGAGTTGCAAGTTGACATGCCATTGTATCTTTATAGTTATTTATTTCCCAAAATTCGTCGTATAGGAGTACTTTATAGTCCTCGTTACAACCAACAATGGTTTAATAATGCGATGTTACAAGCACAGGAAGTTGGTATCAGTCTCTATGGACAAGCTCTGAATCAACCTGAAGAAATAAGCCGAGCTTTAAAAATCCTGTTACCTAAGGTGGATGCAATTTGGCTGATTTCTGATCCTATAGCGCTTTATGATAAAAATTCTATGCGGACAATTTTTGCCAAAGCTGCTGCTAGAAAAAAACCGATATTTGCTTATAATACGCTGTTTATGAAATATGGCGCAGTTTTAACAATAGCTGCTGATATTCCAACAATGGGCAGACAGGCAGCAGGAATGGCTGAAGATATTCTTAATCAAGAACAAGTTGATGAAAAAGTACAACCACCTGCTGGTTCTCATGTAATTCTTAATCTCAAAAAAGTACATGAATATGGTATAAAAATTAATCATGCCGCTTTGTCATCTGTTGAGGAGATTATACAAGAATGAATCTACATAGTATTCGTTGGCGGTTAGTGATTACCATGCTTTGCTTGGTTATTGCCCTATTGGCGATATTAACTTATGTACAAATCAAATCTCAACAGATTATCTTAGAAAAGGAATTAGTTAAACGCGAACAGCTTTTGCGGGAGAAAACTCTTTTGCGTGGCGAAACTCTTACTCAAAATCTGGCTAATCAAATCAGTATTGAATTAGCTGCCTTTAATTTTTCTGGGATAATCGAATTAATCCAAACTGCTGTTAAAGAAGATAACGAGTTAGATTATGGAATTTTAATGCGGGGAACTGAAATAATATTAGATACTTCTCACCCTGAGATTGAATTTCAACTTGAACCATCATCTGATGATGAATATGATGAGAGTGATATAGCAGATGATGAGAGTGAGAGTGAGAGTGAGGGTGAGAGTGAGAGTGAGAGTGAGGGTGAGAGTGAGAGTGAGAGTGAGATAGAAGCTGAAGAAGCCGAAAATGTGTCAAAACCAAGCGCATTTGTGCAAAGAATTCAGAGAAATATACTCCATAAAAATGGTGAAGAAATTGTAGAATTTATTGCCACGATACAAAATAGTATTGATGAAGCGTGGGGAGTTTTACATTTAGGTTTTTCTATGTCAAAAGTGAAGGCAGAAATAGCACAATCTCGTGAAGAAATTAATCAACAAATCCGGGAGATGCTAATTAATTCTATTATTATGGCGATAATTTTTCTCTTATTTAGTTTAATTGTCGTTTTTGTAATTTCTACTAAAATATCAAAACCACTTATCGAGCTAACTAATTCAGCTAAAGAACTAGCCAATGGTAATTTTGCCGCTAAAATACCTGTACATGCAGAATCTTCTAAAGACGAAATTAGCGTTTTAGCAAGAGCATTTGCAGACATGGCAAAGAATTTACAAGACTCATTTAAAACTTTAGAGGCTAAAAATGCTGAACTAAAACTGTTAGATAAACTTAAAGATGAATTTCTTGCGAATACTTCCCATGAATTACGAACTCCACTGAATGGGATTATTGGTATTACAGAATCTCTAATTGATGGCGTAGCTGGAAAATTACCTAAATTAGCTTTGACGAATTTAACTATGATTGTTGCCAGTGGACGACGTTTAGCTAATTTAGTTAATGATATTTTAGATTTTGCCAAATTAAAACAAACAGATATAGCATTACAACTAAAACCATTGAGTGTTAGGGAACTGGTTGAAATAGTTATTATGCTCAGTAATCCTTTGAAAGGTAAAAAAGACTTAAAGCTAATTAATGCCATTCCTAATAATCTTCCCCCAGCTTATGCAGATGAAAATCGTCTCCAACAAATTCTGACTAACCTGATTGGTAATGCGATTAAATTTACCGAAGCAGGTACAATAACCATTTCTGCTCAAGCCAATACTGAGAATAATAATTTAACTATCATAGTTTCAGATACTGGAATTGGTATTGCTTCTGATAAATTAGAAAGTATTTTTGGTGCATTTGAGCAAGCTGAAGGTTCGACATCCAGAGATTATGGTGGTACAGGATTGGGTTTAGCTGTGACTAAGAAACTTGTAGGTTTACATGGCGGTAAAATCTGGGTTGAATCCAAATTAGGTGAAGGTTCACGCTTTATCTTCACCCTACCAATTGCAGAGGAAGAAGTTGAAAGCATAGAAGCTACAAGTATAGTTGAAAAATCTTCTTTATTAACTAATAAACTATCTGTTACTGATAATAATGCTACTAGCATTCAAAGCTTATCAAGTCCTCCAGTTAAAGGTCAAAATAAAATTTTAATTGTAGATGATGAACCTGTAAATCTTCAAGTATTGGTTAATCATTTATCCTTAAAAAATTATGCGGTGACTGTAGCGAACTCTGGTCCTGAAGCTTTGGCACTTTTAGAAAAAGGTTTTAAACCTGACTTAATTTTATTAGATGTGATGATGCCGAAAATGACAGGTTACGAAGTTATGCGAAAAATCCGTGAAACTTGGGACTTGAATGAATTGCCTACTTTATTATTAACAGCTAAAAATCAAATTTCTGATTTAGTGGTAGGATTAGACGCTGGGGCTAATGATTATTTAACTAAACCGGTTTCTAAAGATGAATTATTAGCTCGCATAAAAACTCATTTAAATCTTAAGCAATTAATAAGTGAAAATACTCGTCTTAGTGCCGAATTGGATGTAACGCGCCGCATACAACAAATGTTATTACCTAAAAAAGTAGAACTAGAAACAATCACTAATTTAGATATAGCTGGGTTTATGGAACCTGCTGAGGAAGTTGGTGGCGATTATTATGATGTACTTCAATATGATAATCGAATTTTGTTTGGTATAGGTGACGCTACAGGACATGGACTTGAAAGTGGTATGTTAGCCTTTATGACACAAAGTGCAGTGCGTACTTTGTTAGAACATGGGGAAATGGAGATAGTTAAGTTTCTCAATAGTATTAATGGCATGATTTATAAGAATGTTACAGAACGCATGGAAGTGGATAAAAATATTACACTTTCTTTGTTGGAATATGAGCCAAGAAATAATGATGGAGGGGGTAATTTATGTATTTGTGGCCAACATGAAGATGTTATTGTAGTGCGAAATGGTGAAATTGAATTGATTGACACAACTGAGTTAGGCTTTATGGTTGGTATGTTAGATGATATGAGTGAATATGTAGCTCAAAAGGAAATTACTTTAAATCAAGGTGATGTGGTGGTTTTATACACGGATGGCATTATTGAAGCCGCAAATATGGAAAATAAAGAATATGGTATGGAGCGTCTTTGTCAAGTTGTAAAACAACATTGGCAAGATTCTGCAAATAACATCCGAGATGCTGTGATTGATGATGTGCGTTCGTATATTGGTCACCAAAAGGTGTTTGATGATATAACCTTGTTGGTGTTTAAACAAAAATAATTTCGTGACAAAATTAGTTTTTTTTTGGTACTTAGAAACAAGTAAAATTAAGAAAACTGGAAAGTTCAGCAATGAAAAAATTACTGTTTTTGTTTTTTATTATAACAATTATGCTGGTTCATCAATCTTATGCTGCGATAGCAAAAGATGCCGAATTGGATGATGAACTCCGTTTTTTGCGTATGGAGAGTTACTTAAATGTAGAAGTTGAAGTGGCTTCAACCAAATCTGAAACAACTATACAAAGTGCCTCAAGCGTGACCGTTATTGACCGGCAAATGATTGAAGATTATAACTTTGCTTCAATATCCGCAGCTATTGATACTCTTGCAGGAATTCAAGTTTATCGGACTGCTTTTAAACATCAAGTACCTACTATTCGTGGAGTGCTTCAAGATCATTATGCTAATAAAGTATTAGTTATGATTAATGGGGTTGCTAGTTGGCATAGTATAACTGGTGAGGGTAATTTAGATAGATTGAGTATTCATGATGTTGAACGTATTGAAGTATTAAGAGGCCCAGCTTCCGTTATTTATGGTACTCAAGCTTACACTGGTGCTATCAATATAGTTTTACGCCAACCAGATAGTGAGGGTGGTAAAGCTACAGTTCATACAGGCATTGGTAATAAAGGAGCCTATTTAGTGGGTAGCAATTATCGCTATAAGTTTAAAAATGGCTTATCTATTTTTGCTGCTTTAAATAAAGAAGAAGGTAAAACCACTCGTTATGATAATCATATTGATGAAAAAGGTGTTAGTGGTGTTGTTGATGATTATATAGATAGCCTGAATGCAACTCTTGAACTCGAATATAAACAACATTCACTCTTAATTAATGCTTATAATAATGATGAAGGCGAGTTTGAAGGTGCTGGGCAGAGCTTTGCTAGTGGAGCAGGTAAAAATCAGGATGTTAATGGTTTACTAATTGGATACAATTATACCCATAATTGGAATGAGAAAAGCTTCTCTAAAGTACAACTTTTTTATGATTTAAATGAGCGGAATTTTTCTCGTTCTTTAGATGATGATATTCGTGCCAATGTCTTAGGATATCGACTTGGCGGTAAACTCCGCAATTTGTTTTCTTTGTCAGAAAGTTTAGGTATTGAAATAGGCGGAGATTATGAATTTAGAAAAAGCCAAGAATATAAAAATTATCGAGTATCTACTAACAGTATCATAGCTAATAATAATCTTTTGAATCGTACTGTGTATGAATATTCAGCTTATGCTCAAGTTGATTGGAAACCATCACCAGGATGGAAAATTATTTTAGGAAGTAGATTAACAGAAAATCAGCTGTTTGGTAGTAATGTCTCATCACGGGGAACATTAGCTTACTTTTTAGATAAGAATAATACGATTAAATTC
>JALWSU010000338.1 GCA_026993485.1 Thiotrichaceae bacterium
AAACTGCTTTATCAGGCAGCAAAGATAAAACGGTGAAATTATGGTCTGTAGAAACTGGGCGTTTAATTCGGACGTTTCGGGTTAAATAATAGAGTTTGCAATCATTGTCTGAACCTTGATTTTAAGGGATTAAAAGGATTTATAGGATTGGGTTAGAAGCGATTGATTAAACAATCCTTACAATTCTTATAATCCTTTGTAATCAAGGTTCTGACAATGGAAACCGTAAGATTGGTTTGATTTTGCAACTTCTCTAATATATATAGGACTTAGGTATTGATAAACTATTTTTTTATTTTCTCCAAGTTAAATAGAAAATCCTGTTTTCTGAACAAGTCTACTGATTAAAATCATCCAGTCTAAGTGGCATTTTCTCAAATAAGTCTTTCAATTTGTCATAGTCAACATCAGACATTTCGGTATTTTGTGAAAGTTCAGCGATTTTTGACTGAATAAAGTGAAATATCTTGATGAAAATTGTTGTTTTTCCTTTTTCAAATAGTTCTTTCACTTTATTATTGATTGGCGGAAGATGTCTATATTTTTTAATAATATACTTTGAAAATATCAGCTTAGATAAAGCTAATATGTAAATCAGTTCAGTTCTCAGTACCTTTTCTAAATCACCATCAGTTGTCGAAGAAGCCAAGAGCATTAACAAATACATTGAACACAGCATATCTTCAAATCGAGTATTCTGATTAAAAACCCGCTCATATAATCCACCCATATGCTCTTTATGAGATAAGAATAATAAATCTTTTGTTCCTGCCATCATTAAATTTTGACTGTTTTCAAGAACAATATCAGGTGCTTGTAATTCATAAGCTAAATAAGCATTTGCAAACGTCACATTAGATATTATCTTAATACCATTAGGCGTTTTGCCTCTAAATTCATCCCGCCTTTTTTCATACCAAAGTTGACTATTAAAAAACGCATTTTGGAGCCTAATTTGCACTTCATCGTTGGCATGAAAATCTCTATCTGAAATTGGATGTTGTGAATTAGTATAACGAGTTACCTGTAAATCAAAATCTTTTCCCCCTGATTGTAGTAAGCGGAAAGTAATTAAAATTCTTTTATCAATATGAGCTTGTTGTCTTGGTGTCGCATTTTTATAAGCAGAGTGAATAGCATAAACCGTTTGTGCGCCATTAATAATTTGCAATCCTGATAATTCAAATCGCTTGGCACGGGCATTAATTTCCGACAAATCATCAGTAATAGCCGTAATGCCATTATTGTAATACCAAAAATAATCTGGATTTTCAATGATAGTTGTTTCTATCTGTTGATTAATCTCGGAATCAATTATCGGATTTCTAACATTTTTAAAAAATAGAGTAAAACCAAATTCTTCAAATAAATTAAAGATTGTTTTCGGTTTTACTAAAAAAATATAGGCATCAAAAGGCTTATCAATTTTTATAAAATTGCCATTATTTCGTTTTGAGCGTTCGACATTTAAAATAACGTGGGATTCTTCGGGATCATAAGTATATTCCAAAGGATTAACTGGAGTTATTTGTTTATATTTGCGTTCTATATAATCACGTTTAATACGATTAATATCAATAAATTCTAACCTAATCGGCTTGAACTCTTCTAAAAAACTGGCAATATTATCAGCAAGACTGCTATTCCCTTGGCAAAGTGACAAAAATATAAATTTGACTTGTCCATTATTTTCAATATGGCTTTGCAAATCAGATAATTTTTGATTAAAGTGATTATTATTAGTAGGCTTCTTATAGCCACGCAAAATCGTACTAAAATTATTTAAAGCATATCCGACTTCTTTTGCATCAATATTTTTGAAGGCTTTCTGGCTTTCATTCCATTTTGATTGAATAACATAATAAACAGTATTGCCTCGACTATCAGGTGCGTCAAAAATAATGTCGCAAGAACCATCACCATCACCATCAGTAATATAAGGTAAATAGTTCGTGGTTTTACCATAAAATTCTAAAAACCAAATTAGAAAGGCGTAGGCTTTTTGCCCCGTTTCCGAATTTTTATGGCGTTTTATAGCTTCGTCGTCTTTATATTTTTCGATCAGCTTGATAAGGGCTTTATCGATGATATTATAAAAATCTTTTGTGAGCATTTTTTTATCCCTTATTTCAGGAAGTGGCCAAAATCTTGGCTAAACCTCCGAGGTTTTGAAAACCTCGGAGGTTTGTGGCAACAATAATAAGCTTTACCTAGTACGATTACGACGTTGGCGTGAATTTGCTCCAATATTTAGTTTGATAAAATGTTCATAACCAGATTCTTGTGGCATAAACATTCGCCCATTGCTATCTAAGCAACGTAATCCATTTCGCCTTTCGATTGTACCAATACGAGTATAAGAATTTGCTGGTAGTGCTTCTTTTAATGCAGTTTCATTTTCTGGCGGTACTGTAAAACATAATTCATAGTCATCTCCTGAACTTAATGCAAAATTCCATGCGGTTTCAGCAGATAAGGAATCACGTACAGCTTTTGATAAGGGTAATTTGTCTACTTGTATGGTTGCTCCAACTCCACTTGCTTTTAAAATGTGTCCTAAATCTGCCATTAATCCATCTGATATGTCAATCGCACTACTGGCGATTCCACATAAGGCTTTTCCTTCTGATAATCGTGGCGTGGGGCGATGTAAGCGCATTTCGACAATTTTTTGTAATGGACGTGCTAATACTAGGCGTTTTTCTATAGATGCTAAACCAAGTCCAGCATCTCCAACTGTACCAGTTAGATAAATTCCATCACCGGGTTTGGCTCCTCGACGTTGTAAGGCACTATTTATATTGACAAAACCTATGATTTGGATTGTAATTGTCAAGGAACCTTTTGTGGTATCTCCGCCAATTAAGCTTACTTGGCTAGTTTCAGCTAATTCCCTTAAGCCGCTACTAAATTTACTTAACCAAGTTTCATCAGTATCTGGACAAGTTAAGGCTAAAGTCATCCATGCTGGCGTTGCCCCCATAGCTGCTATGTCGCTGAGATTGACTGCTAGGGCTTTATAGCCTATATCTTCTGGACGAGTTTTTGGCGGAAAATGTACATTCTCTATTAATGTATCAGTAGCAATGACAAGTTGTTTATCAGCAGGCATAGTGCATAACGCTGCATCATCTCCAACTCCTAAAATAACGTCAGAACGTTTAGGATAATCTTTACTAAAATAATTAGTGATAATATCAAATTCAGTAATAGACATATTTAAGTACCCGTGCAAAAATAATTTGATATATTAGCTATGCTTACTTCGTTTGGAGTCCAAGTAAGTTTCAAATTTTAACAGTTTGTTTTTATTAAAAAAACTAAAAAACTTCTGCTGTCAGTGCGTAAGTCCTATTTGTAATTAATTTCTTTGTTCATTAATTTTGATTATACCTAAATTTTAGCTTTTTTATAGTGATTGATTGGAGATAAATTTATTTTGGAACTGGAGTACAAGGTTACCTTGTACAAACCGTCGTGCAAGGTAAGCTTGCACTCCAAGCTCGACAAATCTATAACTAGTCACTACTTGTTAATCACAGTTCAGATATTTGGTTGTCTGAACTGTGATTTTTGTGATTTTGGTGATTTCTCTGATTTTTAGTGAGTTTTTTTATCATGGTTAATCAGTTAATCAGATTAATCATAGTTCAGATATTTGGTTGTCTGAACTGTGATTTTTCTGATTTTGGTGATTTCTCTGATTTTTAGTGAGTTTTTTTATCATGGTTAATCAGTTAATCAGATTAATCACAGTTCAGATATTTGGTTGTCTGAACTGTGATT
>JALWSU010000339.1 GCA_026993485.1 Thiotrichaceae bacterium
AAATCATCATCCATTGCAGCATTAAAGCGTTGTGCATAAGCCTGATATGAACAAGCTTGTTTGTCATCACTAGCAGTAACTAAGCCGCGCAATGCGGTATAAAAACGATTTAATGCCTGTTTCGCCGCATCCAGTTCCGAATCCGAATAATTTAAAGGGCTACGATAATGGCTAGTTAAAATAAAATAACGCAGTACTTCAGGCTGATAGCGTTCTAATATTTCGCGTACTGTGAAAAAATTACCCAAAGATTTCGACATTTTTTCATCATTAATACGCACAAAACCATTGTGCATCCAGACATTAACAAACTTTTCCCCAGTTGCACCCTCAGATTGAGCAATTTCATTCTCATGGTGAGGAAATTGTAAATCCATACCCCCACCATGTATATCAAAATGGTTTCCTAAGCAGCTTGTGGACATTGCCGAACATTCTATATGCCACCCCGGACGGCCTTTTCCCCAAGGAGAATCCCAACTAGGTTCATCTGGCTTGGCTCGCTTCCACAATACAAAATCCAATGGGTGGCGTTTAGATTTATCTACTTCTACCCGTTCCCCTGCGCGTAAATCTTCCAGCTTTTTGCCAGACAGTTTGCCATAATTTTCAAAGTCTTGAACTGAATAACACAAATCACCATTATCAGTAAGATAAGCATAACCATTATCGACTAATCGTTGCAGCATCGCAAGAATTTCAGGTATAGATTGCGTCGCGCGTGGTTCAATATCTGGTGCTAACACGCCCAAAGCTTTTGCATCTTCGTGCATAGCTTGAATAAAACGGAGGGTTAAATCCTTAAAATCTTCTCCATTTTCAGTCGCGCGTTGAATAATTTTATCGTCTATATCAGTGATATTACGCACATAAGTCACCTTATAGCCCAATGAACGCAAATAACGCGCAACTACATCAAAAACAACCATCACCCGCGCATGTCCAACATGGCAATAATCATACACCGTCATACCGCAAACATATAAACTGACTTTATCTGGCTCAATGGGGATAAAAGCTGCTTTTTGTTTTGTCAGAGAATTATAAATTGTTAGCATATTAGAAACCCTTTAGCATAATTTATTATTATACTAAATCTAAAATTAAACTATAACGAAAATTTGTATATAGAATTTAAATTAATATATAATTGTAGCTTTTTTTATACTACACGAAGAATTTTTAGCGAACAGGAAAAGGAATATGTCTGCCCAAGAATTTAACTTGGATGTCACCCCCATCTTGCCAGAATCTTTAAAACGTCTGGAAGAATTGGCTAATAATGTTTGGTATAGTTGGAATATTCCAACCCGAGTGCTATTTGAGCGTCTGGATGATGACTTATGGACTCGTGTTGGACATAATCCCAAATTATTTTTACAAAATATTGATCAAGCACGTTTAGAAAAAGCAGCTAATGATCCATTATTTCTCAATGCCTATCAGCAAGTGTTATCAATTTATGATGCTTATTGTCAGGCAAGAGAACCTCAAAATGGAGCTACAAAATTAGCCAAAGATGATCTAATTGCTTATTTTTGTGCAGAATATGGTTTTCACGAAAGTTTGCCTATTTATTCTGGCGGTTTAGGTATTTTAGCTGGTGATCATTGTAAATCGGCTAGTGATATGCGTTTATCCTTTATCAGTGTTGGTTTGTTTTATCATCAAGGTTATTTTAACCAATTACTTGATGCTGAGGGCAATCAAATTGCTACTTATACTGAAAACGATCCCCAAGAATTACCAATCAGTCCGGTATTGGATGAAAATGGCGCAGAAATCTATATTGATGTCAAAATTGCTGAAACACAAATAGTGCTAAAAGCTTGGAAAATCAAAGTTGGCCATATTACGCTGTATCTACTTGATAGCAATGTTCCCCAAAACAATGAGAATGATCGTGCGATTACTCATAACCTTTATGGTGGTGGCGAAGATAACCGCATCAAACAGGAAATCATTTTAGGAATTGGTGGAGTACGCTTGCTGAGAAGAATCGGCTTAGCACCAACTGTTTGGCACATCAATGAAGGTCATGCTGCTTTTTTAATACTGGAAAGAATTCGTGAATTAATCAATGCGGGACAATCATTTGAAACTGCAATTGAAGCCGTTGCTGCAAATACTGTCTTTACTACACATACTCCTGTACCAGCCGGACATGACAAATTTTCCAAAGAAATGATGATGAACTATCTAGGTTCATTTTGTTATCATGACTTAAAATTATCTGAAGACGCTTTCCTATCATTAGGGCGTTTATCTAACACTGCTCCTGATTTTAATATGACCCTTTTAGCAATTAAAGGTTCACGCCGTCGCAATGGCGTTAGTCGTATTCATGGTCAAGTTTCTTCAGAAATGGATATTTGCACCAAATATTGGCCCGAAATTAGCCCGGCTGAAAATCCAATGGGTTATGTCACCAACGGTGTCCACATGCCTTCGATTTTAGCTAGAGAATGGAGCGACTTATTTGATGAAACATTAGGGGTAGAATGGCGTGAGAATCAATGTCAGGCTCAATTTTGGCAACGCATTGAAAACATTCCCAATAAAACCTTTTGGCAGATAAAACAAACGATCAAATCACGCATGTTGGGTTTGCTACGCAAAGTTTTGACTGTCCAACATTTGCGTAATCAAATCAGTGAGACACACTTAGATCGTATCTTAAAATACATAGATCCGAATAATCCCAATATTCTGACAATTGGCTTTGCGCGACGCTTTGCTACTTATAAACGCGCCACGCTTTTACTCAATGATATAGATAGATTACGTGCCTTACTCACAGATAGCAAACGCCCCATTGTGTTTATTTTTGCTGGAAAAGCTCATCCTGCTGATGGGCCAGGTCAAGATTTACTCCGAGCTCTTTACAAAATCAGTGGCGAACCTGATTTCATCGGCAAAATTCTAGTTGTACAAGGCTATGATTTAGGGCTTTCACGGCGACTAGTTTCTGGAGTAGATGTTTGGCTGAATAATCCAGTATATCCCGAAGAAGCTAGCGGTACATCTGGCATGAAAGTGGGAATTAATGGCGGAATCAATCTCAGTATTCTGGATGGCTGGTGGCCAGAAAGCTATGACGGAGAAAATGGTTGGGCGATTAAACCTTCTCCACATAATGATAATCCGAGCTTACGTGACTATGAAGATGCACGTAGCTTATATGAAGTACTCAATGATGAAGTCATTCCACTTTACTATAATACCAATAAGTATGGTTATTCTGAAGAATGGATAAAAAAAGCCAAACATTCAATGGCAACCATTATTCCCCGCTTTAATACCATGCGGATGCTGAATGATTATATCAATGACTTTTATTTACCTGCTAGTCGTCAAGGAAAGTTGTTACAAGCTGAGCATTATCAAAAAGCTCAAGAAATAGCTAATTGGAAAGCGCATATCAGAGCGAATTGGGCTGGTGTACAAATTCGGAGTTTATCAGTACCCCAGATACAATTAAATTATGGCGAAACGATTAAAATAGAAGTAGCGGTGCGATTGAATAATCTACAACCAACTGATCTTACTGTTGAACTATTACTTTCACGCAAAGTTTATCATCCTGAAGTTTTAGTCCCAAACAATCAAGAATTACAAAAAATTTGGGAAAATAACAGTTCCACCGTTTCTTATAAATTTGTACCAGAACAGCCCTTACATGATAGTGGCGAATATCTCTACAGTCTGACTTTCAAACCAGATTTATGTGGCGGATTAAGTTACCGAATTCGCGTTTTCCTTTTCATGAACTACTGCTAGAT
>JALWSU010000340.1 GCA_026993485.1 Thiotrichaceae bacterium
GAGTCGGATTAACACCCACATGCTCCAACAACACCTCCGAACCATCAGCAATACAAGCACCCACCATAAAAAACGCCGCCGAAGAAATATCAGCAGGAACATCAATTAACATTCCCCGCAACTGTCCACCACCCTCCAAACACACTCGCCCAGCTTCCCGTTTCAACTTATACCCAAACCCAGCCAACATACGCTCAGTATGATCACGAGTCGGCGCCGGCTCAATCACACAAGTTACCCCCTCAGCATATAAACCAGCCAACAACACAGCTGATTTTACTTGGGCACTAGCAACAGGCATCTCATAAGTAATAGCTTGCAAACCTTGCCCACCCTGAATTTTCAACGGCAACGTTCCCGCATCACTCATCTCAATCCTAGCACCCATTTCACTCAACGGAATAGTCACACGGCGCATCGGGCGGCGTGACAACGACACATCACCCCTCATCTCCACCGAAAACCCCTGCCCAGCCATCAAACCCATCAACAAACGCACTGAAGTACCAGAATTACCCAAATACAAAGCCTCACTCGGCGCCTGCAAACCATGCAAACCCACACCACTTATAACAACCTGCCCAAAACTAGGCCCCTCAATCGACACCCCCATAGCCCTAAATGCCGCCAACGTCGCCAAAGTATCCTCACCCTCCAAAAAACCACTAACGCGCGTCAAACCTTCAGCAACTGCCCCCAACATAATCGCACGATGAGAAATCGACTTATCACCGGGTACACGCAACACACCCTGTAAAATGCCCCCCGGATTTACCACAAATTTTTCCAATTTCAACAAACTTTATCCTCACAAAAATTATCGCGTGCAGCTTTAGCCCTACCAAAAATCTTCTCAATCCGATCAGCATCACCACAACGAACTGCATCAGTAAGAACCGCCAAATCCTCATTAAAATGCGCCAACATCTCCAAAATAGCCCTCTGATTAGCAACACAAATATCACGCCACATGCGTGGACTACTCGACGCAATTCGAGTAAAATCACGAAACCCCCCAGCAGCAAAACTAAATATCTCCGTACTAGTCTCCATCTGAGCCAAAGTATCAACCAAACTATAAGCCAACAAATGTGGCAAATGACTAGTAGCCGCCAAAACCCTATCATGACGCTCCACCGACATCTCCACCACATCCGCACCCGTACACTTCCACATAGCAGACACCTTAGCATACGCCCCCAAATCCATCTCCGACAAAGGCGTAATAATTACCCGACGCCTCTCAAATAACTCCGCAAAAGAAGCCGCAACCCCACTTTTTTCCGTACCCGCAATCGGATGAGCAGGCACAAAATAGCGAAAATGCTCACCTAAATACTGCCGCGCATCCTCAACAACAGACGCCTTAGCACTACCAACATCAGAAACCACCGCATTAACAGACAAAGCCTCACGAATCGCCGCAAATATACCCCCCATTGAACCCAAAGGCACAGCAACAATAACCATATCCGCCCCATCTACCGCACTAGCAAGCACCGTCTCATAACGATCTATCACACCAAGCTCAACAGCTGTTTCCAAATTCGAGCGATTGCGCCCACAACCCACAATTTCCCCACAAACACCTGCACGCCGTAAAGCACGCGCCAGAGAACCACCTATTAGCCCAACACCAATAATGCTTAAACGTTGAATGAACATATTTTTAAAAAAGTCCTTTTGGCAATGCGGCTTTATAACACAATTACAACGATTAAATCAATAGCTTATAAACGATAATTAATACTAAATCTAACATATAAACCTATCTAAAATAATGAAATCAAATACTTATTTAAAATCCTAACTACCAATAATTCGGACAGTTTTTTGATTTTGTCATTTCGACGTAAGGAGAAATCTTTTTTGATCAAACAATTAAGATTTCTCCTTACATCGAAATGAAACAAGTAATTCCTTTAAAAATCAAAGCGTTATAAAAATATCCGAACTATTGAACTACTATCCTTGTATTTTTTCCTTAAATTTCTTACAATTCCACGCTTATACCAAATTGACGGAGAATAAATTTATGTACGCTGTGATCAAAACAGGCGGCAAACAATACAAAGTATCTCAAGGAGATACCCTAAAAATAGAAAAAATCTTTGAAGAAGATTTATACACCAGCATAGAATTTGACCAAGTACTATTAGTAGATGATGGCAAACAAATCAAAATCGGTAATCCAATAGTAAAAGGAGGGAAAGTCACAGCCACAATAGAAGCACATGGACGCAGTAAAAAAATCAAAATCATCAAATTCAAACGCCGTAAACATCATCGCAAACAAATGGGACATCGCCAACATTATACCCAAATAAAAATCACCGGTATTATGGCAGACGGCATTGAAACACCAAACAATCAAACTAGCGAGGTAACAGAAAATGGCGCATAAAAAAGCAGGCGGCAGCAGCCGCAACGGACGCGAATCCGAATCAAAACGCCTTGGAGTAAAACGCTATGGCGGACAAGCAGTATTAGCAGGTAACATATTAATACGTCAACGTGGAACCAAATTTCACCCAGGAATAAATGTAGGCTGCGGAAAAGATCATACTCTGTTTGCGAAACAAGACGGAATAGTAAAATTTGAAATCAAAGGCCCTAAAAACCGTAAATTTGTAAATGTTATTGCAACTACGGCTTAATAAAAAAACCTCCGAGGTTTTCAAAACCTCAGAGGTTTATATACTGATGTTACGCACTCCATTTCAGAAACAAGGGCAATCACAAGGAATTGCCCCTACAAACAACGATTTACTATAGGGGCAATCCCTTGTGGTTGCCCTTTAAGGCATGGGAACAAGAATAAATCACAGCCTCCGTCTCTGGACGAACTCCGCGCCAGATAAAAAATGACTCAGCCGCCTGCTCTACTAACATACCTATTCCATCCAATACACACGCAGCACCTTGGGACTCTGCCCATTGCATAAAAGTTGTCGCTGTTTTGGCATACATCATATCGTAGCACCAGCCGCCTTGATTCAATAAGCCCTCTGGCAATGGTGGCAACTGCCCTTGTAAACTCGCAGAAGTGCCATTGATAATTAAATCAAAGCTTTGCCCTTGTAATCCCTCATAAGAGGATGCTTTTATATTACCATGCCTAGAAAATAATTCCGCCAAAGTTTCCGCTTTCGATACTGTGCGATTCGCAATTATGCATTCCAATGGCGCAGCTTTTAATAATGGCTCTAATACACCCCGTACTGCTCCACCTGCTCCTAAGATTAACAAGCGTTTCCCCGCTATTTGATAGGCATGATTATTAGTTATGTCACGCACTAAACCAACGCCATCAGTATTTTCAGCGTAACATTGCCCTTGTTCATCAAACCATAAAGTATTCACTGCCCCAGCCAGTTCAGCCCGTTGACTGCGTTTATCTGCCAATTTCCATGCAGCTTCTTTAAAAGGAACTGTAATATTTAAGCCTTTTCCACCAGAAGCTTGGAAGCGTTTTACTGCTCGCTCAAATTCCCCTTCCCTTAGTTCAACTAAGATTGCATCATATTTTAAAATTTGCCCTGTTTGTTTAGCAAAAGCGGCATGAATCTGGGGAGATTTACTATGAGCAATGGGATTGCCCATGACTGCATAACGATCAATTTTCATATTCATTGTTATTTTATTGTCTGAACCTTGATTCTAAGGATTATAAAAATTATAAGGATAAAACCTCTATTAAAAATATCCTGTAAATCTTTGAAATCCTTTTAAATCAATGTTAAAATCCTAATGCCAATCCACCCCGTCGGGGCTGCAC
>JALWSU010000341.1 GCA_026993485.1 Thiotrichaceae bacterium
GGATTGCCCCTACAAACAATGATGTAGGGGCAATCCCTTGTGGTTGCCCTTTAGAGCATTTAAGAATTAAAGCAATTAAAATCAAATACTTTCAAACTTAGTCATTTTAAAAAAAATTGATTTTTACTCTAAACAATGAAACATTCACACATAATAATTAGCTTTATAATAATCAGTATTCTAGTTTTAATAGTTTCTTGGTTTTATAACAACTTCAAGTATGTATCCGAAACCGTAGAAGTTGGTTATCAAGGCGAAGCGCGTGAAAATCCAATCTTAGCGGCAGAACGCTTTTTAGAGCGTATGGGTACACACGTGAGAAGCTACATTTTAAATGATGATATGATTTGGGACGTTTTGGAGCATCTCTTAATCCTAGAGGATACATTAATCTTACTACGCAATGGGCTACATTTAACAGAGGATCAACAGTCTTCACTCTTACGCTGGACTCAAGCTGGCGGGCATTTAATAATCGCAGCTCAACCAAATGATGCTTTACTCAAAAAATTTCGCATTACTTTATCTAAAAAAAATTTCAATGCCAATCAAATCGATCAAATTTCCCCGATTGCATTCAATTGGCAAGGCTATCCTTTGCAAGTTACTTTTAATCCCAATTATGATTTGCAGTCATTTTATACACCTTATAGGAAAATCAGTGATAAATTTGGTACTTACGCAATATTTTATCATTTCAGTCAGGGTTATATTACTATATTAAGTGATTGGGCGTTTATTAAAAATAATCAAATTGGTGAATATGATAATGCTCAATTTTTATGGCATTTAGTGAATTTAAGATCAACAAGGCAGGTTGCTTTATTGCGTAACCAAAATCTTGAAACTGATAGCACTGACTCAAAAACTGAAATGCCATCATTATGGCAATTGCTATGGACAAATATGAGCGCAATTGTTATCAGTGCCATATTATTGCTACTATTTTGGTTATGGGCAATTAGCCGCCGCTTTGGTTGTTTATTACCCGATCCTCCACGCGCCCGCCGTCGTTTACTTGAACACATAGAAGCTAGTGGACAATTTTTATGGAGACAAGAGCAAGCAGTTATACTATTAACTACAACCAGAAAAGTTTTATTAAAACGCATAGAATCAGTCTATCCTGATTGGATACGGCTGTCTCCTAGAAAATTAAGTCAAAAATTAGCACAAATAAGCGATTTTTCGGCAGCCGATATCGAAACAGCTTTGCAAGAAACCACAATTAAAACCGAAATCGCTTTTACTAGAGCTATTCAAGTGCTGACTCAAATCGGGAAAATCTTAATTACAAAAAAAAATTAGTCTAAACTCTTGACATACTGATTTTAATCGGTACAATAGCAGCTATTCCAAACCAAGATGCGGGAATAGCTCAGTTGGTAGAGCGCAACCTTGCCAAGGTTGAGGTCGCGAGTTCGAACCTCGTTTCCCGCTCCAATTCTTTGTTTTTCTTGATAAATCTTAGTTAGGCTGAGTGGCAGAGTGGCTTATGCAGCGGTTTGCAAAACCGTCTACGTCGGTTCAATTCCGGCCTCAGCCTCCATATCCTCATGATTGCCCAGGTGGCGAAATTGGTAGACGCAAGGGACTTAAAATCCCTCGGTGTAAAAACCGTGCCGGTTCGACTCCGGCCCTGGGCACCATCAATATTTGGTAAGTTGATAGATGTACATAGCACATTTTGGGCTTAATTCCGCCCCCTTTTCTATCACACCTGATCCACATTTTCTCTATTTAAGCAGCTGCCATCGTGAAGCTTTAGCCCATTTATTATATGGTGTTAATGAAGGCCCCAGCCTCGGTTTTGTGTTGCTCACTGGTGAAGTTGGCACCGGAAAAACTACCATTTGTCGCAGTCTGATTGAAAAATTACCTGATACTGTTGATGTCGCTTTAATACTTAATCCGCGATTAACTGCGATAGAGTTACTCGCAGCTTTATTTGATGAGTTAAGAATTAGTTACGATCCCCTGCATTATACTCTCAAAGACTTTACTGATGCTCTAACAACTTATTTACTCACTGCTCATTATGTTGGTCGTCGCACCATACTGATTATTGATGAAGCGCAAAATCTCAGTGCTGAAGTATTAGAACAAGTCCGTTTATTAACTAATTTAGAAACTTCTAACCAAAAACTCTTACAAATCATATTAGTTGCTCAGCCAGAGCTGAAGAAAGTACTCAATCAAGATAATATGCGCCAATTATCGCAACGTATTACTGCACGCCATCATCTCACCCCACTATCAGCAAAAGAAACCATTGATTATATTAATCACCGTTTAACTATCAGTGGAGCTTCAAGTCGCATTTTTACAGATTCCGCAATGCGTCTGATTTATCGTTATTCTGCTGGCATTCCTCGTATGATTAATATTATTTGTGATCGTGCCTTATTAGGTGCTTATGTTAATAATAAAAAATTAATAAATGCTAAAATTGTCCATCAAGCCGCACAGGAAGTGCGTGGGGAAAAACCGATTAATCATCAGCGCCGATTATTAGTAACAATCGGATTAATACTTTTGTTTTGCATTGCATTGCTATGGTGGTGGCACACTTCAGATACTAAATCCACAACTGTGACAGTAGAACCAGTTACAACACCTAAGCCCAACTTACCATCCAACAATCCCCCAATCTTAACTCCACCGCCGAAACCAGTTGTTGAACCAGTTATTGACCCCTCCCCACCAAATTTACTTCAGCAATTACAAACAACTACAACTGAAACCGCCTTTGAAACATTATTTCGTCTCTGGAATTTAAAGTATAACAAGTCAAATGGCGAAACTGCCTGTCAACAAGCAGCGACACAAAAATTAGCTTGTATTATTAGACCAGGTACTTGGGATAAACTACGCCGTTTTAATCGTCCTGCTGTGATTGAATTAGTCACTGACAAAGGCAAACAATATCATGTTGTTGTTACCCACTTAGAAGATGAAACCGCCACTTTAGCGATATCAGGAAAACGCTTTAAATTTTCCCTTAGTGAAATAAATAAATATTGGTTAGGACAATTTTTACTCTTATGGCAGCCGCCTATGTTACCTGTGCGCCCGCTAAAACTAGGGGACAATAATAAGTATGTGATTTGGATTAGAAAACAGTTAGAGAATATCGAAAGTGGTAAGAGTAAGGAATTTTCAACACATTTTAATTACATGTTAAAAGAACGGATTATCGCCTTTCAACGCCTGTACGGACTTAACCCTGATGGCGTTGTAGGAGAACAAACTATGTTGATATTACAAGCGTTTTCAGATCAAGGGCCGCGACTAAATACTAATTTCACACCCTCACCCTAATAGAATTTAGTGGGTATAAAAAACCTCCGAGGTTTTGAAAACCTCGGAGGTTTTTGGCTAAAGAGAAATTACAATAATCACAGTTCAGGCAATCAAATCCTACAACATCACCACTGCTAAGCCCAATAAAGCAATCCCCGTTGGCCATTTCCAGATCCAACGAATCACATCATCAGTGCGATAGCGACCAAATACATTGGTAATTGAAACTGCTATTAACACGACTGCAAATACTTTTGGTAAGAAAGTCAACCAGTTCGTGCCGCCTCCTAAAAACAATGTGGTGTACAAGACTCCAATTGTATATAGTTGGAAGCATTGCATTACAAATAAGGCTCCCATATATTTGCCGCCCATTTCTACCATCGGTCCAGTGGCAATTTCTGCTGGTGCGACATAAATTTCAAATGGTTCTTTGCCTAACATGGCATACATTGATATTAAGCCTGCTAT
>JALWSU010000342.1 GCA_026993485.1 Thiotrichaceae bacterium
TAATCACACTAATCACAGTTCAGACACTTTAAAAAAAAACTCTTGACATGTATATGATGTAGGGGCAATCGGTTGCCCTTATGTATAAAGGAGAACGAGTAGAGACGTTGCATGCAACGTCTCTACTACGCTACGCATGCAACGTCTCTACTTGGGAACGAGTAAACCAAATCTCAAAACTTAAAAAAACCTCCGAGGTTTTAAGAACCTCGGAGGTTTAAACTAAATAAAATCTTTAGTGTTTAATGTGTGGTTATCAATTCACTAGGATTAGGATACTGACTGATAATAAAGGCTCTGCGGATGTTTCGCCTCAGTGAAAAAATACCACCGTTCTGCAATTAATCCCAAATATTGAATAATAAAAGCCATTATGCACAGTTCAATTGGATGAAATCCGTATATTGCTGCTAAAAGCAATGCTATTGGTATTGGAAAAACAAATATCAAAAACATAGCTTTAACCGTTTTTAGCTTCGCCAATGAACTACCATGAAAAAATTCACGAATATTAAAAGAACCACACATTGCACCTTGTGCTTTTTGGGAGATTACCCCATGGCGTACACCAATTGCGGTTTGTAAATTTGATTTAGGTTTTAAATTGCTATTGCGTACTAAACTAGCTGTGCGAGTTATAAAAGCCGCAAAAGTCAGAATAACTGCCCATATTGCATAAAAAGTAACAATCTGATTCGCGATTACTGCTGAAAAAGCTGCCGCTAATGTAAAACCAGATGCGGCTCCAAATAAAATAAAATTAATCACAGTCAGTGGACTATTCCACTCTTGCAGAAATTTGATACAGGCATAAATCATACCCGTGCAAATAAATAAAGCAAAAGTACTGAACATTGTCAAAGTGCCAATAGCTAGAGAAATATCAATCGGATAAGTTTCTCCTAAAGTGAAAATGGGTTGCGTCCAAGCCAAATAATGAGCGACTCCATAAAGCAAAGTTAAAACAATAGTTACAGATAAAACAATGACTTCACGGGACAACCAAGAAGTCCGCCATTGACTAATAGCACGCCAACCACGTAGAGGTCGCCCTAAATGAAAAACTGAGGCGACTAGTCCTGCTGCTAGAAATAACAATGAAAGTAAAGTTCCTATTGCATAAAAGCTTTGACTATCTTGCCCAGGTAACAAATTCATCATAGAATAAATTTGTCCACTATATAAGGCCAAAAATAAACCTTGTCCAACACCAATTAAGGTGGTCAAAAAAATAACTGAAAATGCTGGATGCATAATAACCTCTTGAATTTACCAACTCATGTAAATATCGTCCAATGTCTGCTGCTCTTTTGGAGGCTCTGGCAATAGTCCTTCTTTTTTCAATGGATTATCAGAACGTCGTAGCTCATCCTCATGAATTTTCAGACGAGTTTTACGCCGAGGTAGATAATGATTAGCAGGATTAGTACCCCATTCAGGCATTAATTGATAGCCACCATTTTCACGGATTAACTTGGATACCTCAGAATCCGAATCATGCACATCACCAAATAAACGCGCATTAGTAGGACAAGCCAATACACAAGCTGGCTTACGTTCGGATTCGGGTAAAGTTTGATCATAAATCCGATCAACGCAAAGAGTGCATTTTTTCATCACCTTTTGTTGCTCATCAAGTTCACGCGCCCCATAAGGACAAGCCCAAGAGCAATATTTGCAGCCAATACATTTATCATAATCGACTAAAACAATACCATCCTCTTCGCGCTTATAACTAGCACCAGTGGGACAAACTGGTACACAAGGTGGGTCCTCACAATGCAAACAACTTTTTGGAAAATGCACCGTTTCAGTATTAGGAAACGTTCCAATTTCAAAAGTTTGCACTCGATTAAAAAAAGTTCCAGTCGGATTAACGTTATAAGGATTAAAATCTGACAAAGGTCCAGCCCAGCCAGAAGTATTCCATTCTTTACAACTGGTTACGCAAGCATGGCAACCTACGCAAACATTGAGATCAATGATCAAAGCTAATTGTTTCATTGCGATCACTTAATAGTATTTTAGAAAAGTTGAATATACCATAAATCATCATTTCCATAAAATATTTTAACTAAAAACAAATCTAGTATTTCAGAAAAATAATTTCAGTATCAACTAAGTCAGCGTAGCTAAACCTCCGAGGTTTTGGAAACCTCGGAGGTTTTTGGCCAATTAGGTTTTTTCAGTTGAGTCGCCGTTATTATTTGTCTTTGTCTTATTAACAACGCTACTGATAAATTCTTCTTGTACGGCGTGCATATTTTTCAGTTCTCTTTGCATATCATCCCGATTTTGTAGTGAAACTTTTCGCAGTTCAAAAATCATATCACTCCTCATCTGTGAAAAATTATCACTGAAATTCTGTTCCAAATTACCAATCTTCTGTTCTAACTCGTTATATCTTCCTAATAAAAACCAGAACAGAAATAATACAAAAGCTGCAAAGATAATGATACTAATCGCTGAGATAATTAAGTAAATTTTTTGTTGCTTAATACCGCTCTGAATTTCATCCAGCGTAATGATATTCGTCAGTTTGATGCTGGAATTATTTGTTAGAGTATTGGACATGATTCTATTGCTTGTCTGAGTTTTAGCAAGCCTGATTTTTTCAGGCAATTTTTCTTGAATCGCACGATGTACCAAATAAGCAAAAGCTCGTTCTGGTTGTGCTTTATATTGATTATCTACCTCATTTTTCAGTAAATCTTCATATAAATGGGAGATTAATAACATTTCAGGTTTTTGCCCGCCAAAAAAACGCGCGTCAGCCTTAATATGGGTACTCTGATTTGACATTAGCATCACAATTTGTATCACTTCATCATAAGTAATGTTTTGATGCTCTTGAGGATAGTGTTTTTTTAACCAATATTCTACTTCAGTGGTTAAATTACCAAGATCACTAGCTGGATAGAGCTTAATTTTAGATAAATTAAGTCCGTTGTCATCATCTCTTAGAAAGTCTTTCTCTTTGTTGAGTTGATAGCGACAATAGATATTTTGGCTATTCAAGTCGCCTTTTGACCACAAAATAACGCAGCCAGCGGTTTGATCTAAATGCATAATATTAGCGGATACTTTAGCAAAAGCAATTTTAAGATTGCTCGGAAAGGCTGAAGCTATTCCTGAATATAATAATAGGGTGACGCAAATTGTCATCCAAATTTTATTTCTCATTTATTAGTTCCTCTAGTTTTAATTTTAATTAATTTTCCCACTCGGATAAACGGCTAACAACAACGCAAACCTCAGCAGTAGCAGCGTCTGGATTGCCATCAATACCGAATCCATAGCGTTCAATATCTACAATAAATTCATCATGAATCTTTAATTTTTCCTGAATTTGTGTTTTAACTAAGGCTTTTAGCAACGAATCTGGTGTATATAAACGTTTCATATTTTTATCAAATGGCTCAAATATTTTTGGACTAATAAAACTAATCCCCATTTCTACAAAAGCAGAGCGTAAAATGTGATTCACATTAGATAAATGTTGTGATAACAACTTAAAGTGTTTTTCAGCGGCAAAATAGCTTTTTAAGACATCATTAGCTCTCAATAATTGATTAAGCCAATCTCCATCATCTAATCCACGTAAGCCTTCCCAAAGCGTTTCATTAGAATCATAAATTTTAGTAATTAAAATTTGCCAATGTTTAATTATATTGTCGAAGTGTAACAATGCTAAAATCTGTTGATCTTTTTCAAAGCCCTTTTCTTTAATAGCCTTGACAATCGGTTCACAAACTAATAATTCTCCTAATA